>NZ_JBFULB010000008.1:0-39393 GCF_056400545.1 Stenotrophomonas sp. P5_A8
GGTTGCGTCGGCGGTTGCCGCACGAAACGGTCGCGTCGGCGGTGGCCGCACGAAACGGTTGCGTCGACGGTGGACGCACGAAACGGTTGCGTCGACGGTGGACGCACGAAACGGTTGCGTCGACGGTGGACGCACGAAACGGTCGCGTCGGCGGTGGACGCACGAAACGGTCGCGTCAACGGTAGCCGCACGAAAAGGTTGCGTCGGCGGTTGCCGCGCACGCGAGGATCACCCTACAGGCGGCAGCACCTTGCCCGGGTTAAGGATTCCGTCCGGGTCCAGCGCCTGCTTGATCGCGCGCATTGCCGCCAGCGTGGCCGGGTTGAACGCCTTGGCCATGAAATCGCGCTTGGCCAGGCCGATCCCGTGCTCGCCGGACAGCGTGCCGCCGAGCGACAGCGTCAGTGCGAAGATCTTCGGCAGCGCCGCGTGCGCACGCGCATTCTCGTCGGCATCGTCGGGGTGGTAGAGGATGTTGACGTGCAGGTTGCCGTTGCCGGCATGGCCGAAGGTGACGATCACCAGCTGATGCTCGCGCGCCAGCGCCTGCACCCCGGCCACCAGGTCGGGGATGCGCGACACCGGCACCACCACGTCTTCATTGATCTTGCCCGGGGCGATGCTGCGCAGCGCAGGCGACAACGCCTTGCGCGCGGCCCACAGTTTCTCGCGCGCGCTGCCTTCCATCGCCACATCCAGCGCGATCATGCCGTCGCCTTCGGCGGCCGTGGCCAGGGCCTGCAGCAGGTAGGGGAGGGTGTCGTGGTCGCCGTCGGCCTCGACCAGCAGCATCGCGCCGGCTTCGGGCACCTCGGCGCCATTGCGGCGCAGCAGCTCCAGGCTGCGGGCATCCATGAATTCCAGCCGGGTCGGCACCACCGGCTGGCCCATCAGCCGCGACACGGCCGCGGCCGCCGCATCGGCATCGCGGTACAGCACGCGCAGGCCGGCCTGCGCCACCGGTAGCGGGGTCAGTTTGAGCGTGGCCTCCACGATCAGCGCGAGGGTGCCTTCGCTGCCGACCAGCAGGTGGGTGAGGTCGTAGCCGGTGGCGTCCTTGGTATAGGCGCCACCGCAGTGGATGAGCTCGCCGGCGCCGGTCACCGCGACCAGACCCAGCACGTTGTCGCGGCTGGTGCCGTACTTCACCGCGCGCGGGCCGCCGGCATTGCAGGCCAGGTTGCCGCCGATGCTGCAGATGTCCGCGCTGGACGGGTCCGGCGCCCAGAACAGGCCATGCGGTGCCAGCGCGTGCTGCAGGTCGCCGTTGAGCACGCCCGGCTCGACCACCGCGCAGCGGTTGCCCGGCTGGATATCGAGGATGCGCGCCATGCGTGCGAACGACAGCACGATGCTGCCCGTGACCGGCACCGCTGCGCCGGTGGTGCCGGTGCCGGCACCGCGCGCGACCACGGCGATGCGATGTTCGCGGCAGGCGTGCACCAGCGCCACCACCTGCTCGCGGTCACGCGGGAAGGCCACGCCGAGCGGCAACCGATGCCGCCAGGAATTGTCCTGCGCGTGCGCGGCGAGCGCGGCCTCATCGGTGCGCCAGCCGTCCTCGCCCAGAAGCGCATGCACAGTGGAAAGGAAGGCGGCGGGCAGGGCGGTCGTCATGACGGGGTCCGGGCATCGACAGGGGCGCGTTGGATCAGCTTCCAGCCGATGACGGCGGCGGCCAGAGGCAACCACACCCAACGCAGTTCAGAGAAAACGGTGGCCAGTCCGCGCGCGCTGAAGAACTGGCCGGCGAAGGGCGAGACGCGGATCGGTCGCCAAGGTGCGAATACGCGCTCGCCGCTCCACGGCCACCACAGGGCAACGCCGAGGCCACCGGAGGTGAAGGCATCCAGCAACGGGTGCGACAACGCGCTGATCCCCACGAACGCAGCGGCCTGCACCGTGCCCGCACGCAGCGGCCGGTGCAGCACTGCGGCGAGCACGGCCAGCAGGGTGGCAAACACGATCGAGTGACTGGCTCCGCGATGACCGAAGCTGTCGGCGTAGGGGATGTGCAGGGCGAAGGCCAGCACGTCGGTATCGGGAAGTATCGCCGCGACCACGCCAGCAGCCAGCAACGGCCTGGAAATGCGCCCGCGATCAGCGGCGCACCACAGCGCCAGGGGAATCGCGGCGTGGGTAAAGATGCTGGGCATCAACAATCCTCCAGCCGGAACGCATCGCGCAGCCAGCGCAGCTGCGGTGGATCGCCGCTGGCCTCGACCACGTCGAACCGGCACGGCCGTTGCGCCAGCGCCGGGTGCGCGCCGAGGAATAACTGCGCGGCCAACACCAGCTTGCGTCGCTTGCGCAGGTCCACCGACGCCGCGCCGCCACCAAAGCCGGCGCTGGCGCGGTAGCGCACTTCGACGAAGACAGTGGTGTCGCCATCGCGCATGATCAGGTCCAGCTCGCCGCCGCGATAGCGCGCGTTCTGCGTGATCGGGCTCAATCCCTGCGTGCGCAGGTACGCCTGCGCCGCAGCTTCCACCGCTGCCCCACGCTGTGCCCGCGCGGTCGGCACGGGCCGCAGATCAGTTGGCGTTGGCGATCGGCATCGGCCGGCCGCCGCTGAAGGTCGACCATGCCGGCACGCGCAGCACGTTGCCGTTGCTGTCCAGGAACAGCGTGCCGGTGGCGCCGGCCAGGCCGCCCTCGTTGGCCATCTTGTCCAGGTAGGCGCTGATCTTCCACGCATCGAAGCCGAAGGCGAACAGGCGGCCAGCCGCGCCGCGCGCGTTGGGCAGGATCTGACCGGCCGTGCTGGCCGAGGGCAGGCCGGCGACGCCGCGCACGTTCCATGCCTCGTTGGGATAGACGATGCCGTCCAGTGCCATGTCTTCCTCGGCCTTGCCCGCGCCGACGGTCAGCTGCGAGGTGCCCACGCGGGTGGCGCCACCGGCACCGGCCAGGGCCAGCTGCGGTGCCAGCGCGCGCGCCTGCGGCGCCTTCACCGCCAGCAGCACGCCATCGACGCTGCCGGCCGCGCGGATCTGCGCGCTGATATCGCCCACGGCTTCGCCGACCCCGATCGTGGCCACCACCTGGCCGCCGCGCTGGGCGAAGCGTTCGCGGAAGGCGGCGGCGGCACGGCGGCCGTTGTCGTCGTTGCTGTGCACCACCAGCACCTTGCTGCGCTCGCGGCCGCGCAGGAATTCGGCGGCGATGATGCCGTCGTCTTCCGGGGCCAGCGAGAACCCGGCGCTACCGGCCGGCGGGCTGCTCTTGCCACGGTTCAGCGCCAGCACCGGCACCGGCAGCTGGGCGCGGCCGAACACCGCATCGACCTCGTCGCGGCCGAGCGGACCGACCACGAAGTCCACGCCGGCACCGACGGCTTTGTCATAGGCCGCCACCGCACCGGCAGCGGTGCCGGCGGTATCGATGAACTGGATGTCCGGGCGACGGCGGGTTTCGGCGTAATAACCGCTGAGCAGGCCATCGCGCACCGGCTGGGCGGCGGTGGCCAGGCGACCGCTGAGCGGCAGCAGCACGGCCATCTTCAGCGGCGGGCGGTAGCCATCGCTCATGGCCGGCGGACGCTTGCTGGTATCGAACTGCACCGCCTGCTCGCGATCAAACGGACGCGGCAGCGGCAGCCCGCGGGCGATCAACGCGCGCCCGGCGAAGTTGTACAGCGGCTCGTTGGCCGGCAGTGCCGCCGCGCGCGAACGCAGGGTGGCATCGTCGAGCGTGCCGAGCAGACCGGCGATGGCCTGCTGGTTGTCGGTGCGCGCCTTGCCGGTCAACGCGGCATGCGCGCGGGCGCGCTCCTGCGCGGCACCGATGATGTCGCCGGTGCCCTGCAGCGCATCGGCGCGGGCCAGCTGCCAGCGCGTGCGCAGCTGCGGCACCACCGTATCGGAGGATTCCTTCAGCGAGGCCAGCGCCTGCGCCGGCTGCTTGTCGGCCAGGGCCAGCTCGGCGGTGGTCAGGTGGTAGCGCTGCAGGTTGGCGCCGTTGAGCTGGCGCGGGGTGATCTGGGCCAGCAGGCTGCGCGCGCGTGCGCTGTCGCCGGCCTCATGCCAGGCAAAGGCAGCATCGGCCAGCGCGGCAGCGCGGGCGCTGCCCTTCAAGGTGTTGGCCAGTGCTTCCAGCTGCACGGCGGCGTCGCGCGGCTTGCCCTGGTCGATCAGCGCCAACGCCTGGCTCTGCGCCGGCGATTCGGGCGCACTGGTCAGGCTCGTCGTGGCGCAGCCGGCAAGCAGCATCAGCGACAACGAAAGGGCGGAGATCCGTGCGACGGGCTTGTTCATGATCAGGTCCATTCGATGGGGGCAGCGGCCGTGGCCGGGGAACGGTACGATTCTACCCTTGACCCACGAGTGCCGTTGCGATGAGTGTTGTCCCTACGCTGTATGTCGTTGCCACCCCGATCGGCAACCTGGCCGACCTGACGCCGCGGGCGCAGGACGTGCTGCGCTCGGTGGCGGCGATCTGCGCCGAAGACACCCGCCGCAGCGGCCAGTTGCTGGCCCATTTCGGCATCCAGCAGCCGCTGGTGGCATTGCACGACCACAACGAGGAAGCGCTGTCCCAGCGCATCGTGGCGCGCCTGCTGGCCGGTGAATCGCTGGCGCTGGTGAGCGATGCCGGCACCCCGCTGGTCAGCGATCCGGGCTATCGGCTGGTGCGCGCTGCCCGCGAGGCGGGCATCCGGGTGAGCCCGGTGCCGGGTGCCTGCGCGGCGATTGCCGCATTGAGCGTGGCCGGCCTGCCCAGCGACCGCTTCACCTTTGAAGGCTTCCTGCCGGCCAAGGGCTCGGGCCGCCGCGAACGCCTGCAGGGCCTGACTGGCGAAACCCGCACGCTGGTGTTCTACGAATCCTCGCACCGCATCACCGAGTCGCTGGCCGACATGGTCGCGGCCTTCGGCGCGCAGCGCCCGGCGGTGCTGGCCCGCGAGCTGACCAAGCTGTTCGAGACCGTCCTCGACGGCACGCTGGCCTCGCTGCTGCAGCAGGTGGAAGCCGACGACAACCAGCGCAAGGGCGAGTTCGTGGTGATGGTGCAGGGCGCCGCCGACGACGAACAAGCGCAGCTGGCCGCCGGCCGCCGCATGTACGCCAAGCTCAGCGAACACCTCCCGCCGTCCACCGCCGCCAAGCTCGCCGCCGAACTCACCGGCGCCCCACGCAAAGCCCTCTACGGCAGCTGATCGCGAGCTGGGCGCAGGCAGAGCCACCCCAYGGGTGGCTGCACGYRRTGCCGAAGAGGTAGAGCCACCCCAYGGGTGGCTACGCACGATGCCGGAACGAACARCAGCCACCCATGGGGTGGCTCTACCAGRCGTGCAGCAAACACCGCWTTKGAATAAMSCCCCCCGCAAACCGTCTGGAGGCACAGCCCCCTTTAGTAAAGGGGGCGCGGCGACAGCCGCGGGGAATTGGACGCTGGTGGCGCCCGGGGCCCACGGTTTGCACCGCAAACCGTGGGGCTTCTTCGCGGCATCGCGAAGAAAGGGCGGAGCCGGCCGATAAGCCGGGTTTTGTCGTGGACAGTCATTCCTCTAGGCGCTACGTCACCGCAGCGCTCAAGCAACCTACCCGGACCCGACGCGGGCCACGCCATTAGGTCCCTATTTGGTCTTGCTCCAGGTGGGGTTTGCCGTGCCGGTCTGTTGCCAGACTCGCGGTGCGCTCTTACCGCACCATTTCACCCTTACCGGCTTCCCGAAGGAAACGTAGGCGGTATCTTTCTGTTGCACTTTCCGTCGGCTCGCGCCGCCCAGGCGTTACCTGGCACCTTGCCCTGTGGAGCCCGGACTTTCCTCGGCATCCGCAAGGGATGACGCGACTGTCTGGCCGACTCCGCCGCGCGCATTGTCCCACATCCCGGCGTGCGGAGGGCGGGCGATCACCCCGGCGTTCGGTATTGCCCGGCCGAGATGAACTGCGCGAAGCGCTCGCACCACACCACCACAGTGGTGAATTCCTCGACATCCACGCCCGGTGGCACCTCGACCAGGAAGCGGTTGAAGGTCTTCACTTCGCCGATCCGCACCGCATCGGCCTTGATCCGTTCAAAGCCGGCCTTGGTGTCGACGAACTCGCGGGTCAGATAGACCTTGTAGTCGGGCCCCGGAGCGATCTTGCCGGTGAAGGCCACCTGGGTGGCGCTCACGCTCAGCGCGCCATCGGCCCAGTGCAGCGCATCGCTGCCCTTCTGGTCGCGGTGGAGGTTGGCGTGGTAGCGCGCCTGCTCCATCGCAGCCTGTACCTGCTGAGCCGGCGGATCGTCCGGTGCGGTGAGGATCGGCAGGAAGTACACGCCCAGGCCGAAGCCCACGCCAAGCACAAGCAGGTGGCTGATCAGAAGAAGGAGGATGCGTCGTCGCATGGAAGCTCCGTACAGAGTGGAGACGCGGCAACGGCGCCGCCCCGCCATCCTCGGCACGCAGCGCGTCGCGTCAAGGCGCCCTGGAGGCGGCGTCGGGCCGGCAACCTGCGCAGAACCAGCTCCATCTGGGCCGAGGGGCCGGGAATGCCTTCTGGCGCAGCGGCGTTAAACTTTCGTGAACACCCTTGCTTGTGGCTGAAGTGCCGCAATGCCCGGTCCCTGAAGATTGGCTTGGCAACGTCAAAGTGCGCCGATCTGCGCCCTTGCCTCCAGCCGGGTCTCACCGATGCAACTGCCGTCCGGCCCAAACCGGCGCTCGTGGATGAAACCCTCGCCATTGGCATCCAGTGCGATCAGCGTGCTGGCGCGGGTGCCGTACTCCGGGCTGCGGATGAACGCTGCGCTCAGCCAGCGCTCGCGTTCCAGGCCGATGCCGGTGTTGGGCAGGGCGCTGTCATCAGCCCGGGTTTCATCGGCCAGCGCCGCCCACAGGGGCCCCAGGTCGTCGCTGCCGCTGGCGATCCAGCCCCGCAGGGCGGCGTTCAAACGCTCGGTCTTGGGCCACGGCGCATCCAGCGGCCCGTTGGACATGCCGTGGATGCCAGGTGGCAGCGCCTGGCGGCCCAGCGGGTGATTACCCAGGAACTGGCAACTGCCGCGGTCGGCCAGCAGCAGGTTGAACGGCGCGAAGGTGGTGGCGCGGGCGGCCAGCTCGTCGGCGAAGGTGGCAGCCGACGCGTCGGCACGCAGGTAGTCGGCCACCAGAGCACCACGTGACGGGCCGGTCTGGCGCGCCAGCGGGTCGCGGACATTGGTGACCACCGCCATCCGGCCCTCGGGCGCGACCCCGGCCCAGGTCCCGCCCGAACGCAGGTCACGTCCGGCCAGCAGGCCGGTGTCCGGCGCCGGCCAGGCCACCAGTGCGGCGGTGGGGCGGGCGTGGAACTCGTCGCGGTTGCCGGCCATGACCAGCTGCCACCGCGGGTGTGTTTTCCAGGCAAGGGCGAGAAGGCACATGGCCGGCATTGTGCCGGGGTTTGCGCAAGACCGGGTCAATGGCGACGGGGCTCGGGATGAATGCGCGCCTATGTTTCACACCCTCTACACGCGCCTGAACTTCGCCCCAATCTCAAAAGATGAGACGAAACAGCAACTTGTGGATAAGCTTTGAACAAGTCTCTAAACATTGCTGCAAGCCCTTGATGTCCAAGGTGATTTCCCGCTTGCAAAGTTGTTGACAACCCAATCGGCACTGCTAAGGTGGGCAACAGAGGCAAAACCGGGTTTTTTGTGGTTTTTCGTGGTTCAATGTTTCATCCGGGCGAAGGAAAGGTGCACGCGTCGTGTTTCAGGGCGAGACGGCCATCACGGTTGACGATAAAGGGCGCATGGCGGTTCCCACCGCGCATCGCGACCTTGTCGCGCGCGTGAGCAACAACCGCCTGGTCCTGACCTACAACCCCTTCGAGTCCGGCTGCCTCTGGCTGTATGCCGAGCAGGAGTGGGAGCGGGTCCGCGACGACGTCATGTCCAAGCCCAACACACAGCGTGTCGTGCGTCTGCTGCAACAGAAGCTGGTCGGCTCGGCCGCGCATCTGGAGCTGGACGGCAACGGTCGCATCAGTATTCCTGCCAGCCACCGCGGTGCCGTTGGCATTGAAAAGAAGGCGGTTCTGCTGGGCATGGGCGACAAATTCGAATTGTGGAGCGAGCAGGCACATCGCGCGTTGATCCAGCAGACGTTGTCTGACGGGGATCTGGGCGATGGGTTGCTCGACCTGAAGTTGTGAGCCGGGGTGCCCGGATGCGCGGAGCAGCGCAGACCGGTCACCTTCCGGTGTCGCAGTCGCCGGCGGGGCACCTGCCGGTTCTGTACACGCAGGTCCTGGATGGCCTGAGGGTGATCGAAAACGGTACGTATCTCGATGGCACGTTCGGTCGTGGCGGTCACGCCCGCGGCGTGCTCGAGCAACTCGGTCCCGGAGGCCGGCTGCTGGTCATGGACAAGGATCCCGAAGCGATTGCGGTTGCCGAGCGCGATTTCGCGCCGGACCCGCGCGTGTCGATCTTCCGTGGCAGCTTCGCCGACCTGCTGCATTGGGAGGCCACCGCCGACGGCCTGGACGGGGTGCTGTTCGACCTCGGCGTGTCGTCGCCGCAGCTTGACGTGGCCGAGCGCGGTTTCAGTTTCGGCAAGGACGGCCCGCTGGACATGCGCATGGACCCGGACAGCGGCGAAAGCGCCGCGCAGTGGCTCAACCAGGTTGAAGAGCGCGAGCTGATGGACGTGCTGTGGACCTACGGCGAAGAGCGCCAGGGCCGCCGTATCGCCAAGGCCATCGTGGCCCGCCGCGACAAGCAGCCCTTCACCCGCACCGCCGAGTTGGCGGAGCTGATCGCCTCGGTGATGCCGCGTGGCAAGGACAAGATCCACCCGGCCACGCGCAGCTTCCAGGCCATCCGCATCCACATCAACCGTGAACTGGCCGACCTCGAAGCCGGCCTGGACGCGGCGATGGCGCGGCTCAAGCCCGGTGGCCGGCTGGCGGTGATCAGCTTCCATTCGCTGGAAGACCGCATCGTCAAGCAGTTCATGAACCGTCACGCCAAGGCCCCGCCGAGCAATCGCCGGCTGCCCGAGCTGGCCGCGTTCGTGCCGACCCTGGATCTGCACGGCGGCGCGATCAAGGCCGAGGACGACGAGCTGGCGGTCAACCCGCGCTCGCGCAGCGCGGTGCTGCGCGTGGCCGAAAAGCGCGAGGTGGCCGGGTGAGTCGCCTGCTGCTCATCGTGCTGCTGGCCTGCACCATCGCCTCGGCGATCGGGGTGGTGTTCATGCGCCACCGCCACCGCCAGACCTTCATCGAGTTGTCCAAGGTCGAGCGCGCGCGCGATGAGATCAACATCGAATTCGGCCGCCTGCAGCTGGAGCAGGCGACCCTGGCCGAGTCCACCCGGGTCGACCGCGTCGCCCGCGAGAAGCTCGGCATGAAGTTCCCCGAAGCGGCGGACGTGGTGGTGGTACGGCCATGAACAAGTCCGGTCGCAACCGTGCACGCAACAGCTTCAACCTGCGCCAGCGCCTGAAGTGGGTGGGTCTGGCGCTTGGGCTGTGCTCGGTGTCGCTGGTCGGCCGCGCGGCCTATGTGCAGATCATCAACAGCGAGTTCTACCAGCGCCAGGGCGAAGCGCGCTACCTGCGCGAGCTGCCGATCAACACCTCGCGCGGCATGATCACCGACCGCAACGGCGAGCCGGTGGCGGTGTCCACGCCGGTGGCTTCGATCTGGGTCAACCCGCAGGAACTGCTGCGCTCGCAGGACCGTATCCCCGAGCTGGCCACCGCGCTGGGCATGCCGCTGGACGAGCTGACCTCCAAGCTGGCGCAGAAGTCGGACAAGGAATTCATGTACCTGCGTCGCCGAATCAATCCGGACGAGGCGGAAAAGGTGGTCGCGCTGAAAATTCCGGGCGTGGCCTCGCAGCGTGAGTTCCGTCGCTTCTACCCGCAGGGTGAGGCGATGGCGCACGTGCTGGGCTTCACCAACATCGACGACCGCGGCCAGGAAGGGCTGGAGCTGGCCTTCGACGAATGGCTGCGCGGCAAGGCCGGCGCCAAGCGGGTGATCCGCAACCGCAAGGGCGACACCGTTGAAAGCGACCTGCTGCGCCCCGCCGAGCCGGGCAAGGACCTGACCCTCAGCATCGACCGCCGCATCCAGTTCCTGGCCTTCAAGGAGCTGCGCAACGCGCTGATCGCCAACAAGGCGGCCGGCGGCTCGATGGTGATCATGGACGTGGCCACCGGCGAAGTGCTGGCCATGGTCAACCTGCCCACCTACAACCCCAATTCGGTTGGCGGTGCGGCCCCGGATACCCGCCGCAACCGCGCGGTGACCGACCTGGTCGAGCCCGGCTCGACCATGAAGCCGTTGACCATCGCCTCGGCGCTGCAATCCGGCGTGGTCACCAAGGACACCACGGTGGACACCAACCCGGGCTACATGTCCGTGGGCCGCTTCACCATCAAGGACGTGCCGCGCAACAACGGCGTGCTCAATGTCACCGGCGTGATCACCCGCAGCTCGAACATCGGCGCGGCCAAGATCGCCGCAAAGATGCCGGACCAGGTCTTCTACGACCACGTCCACAGCTTCGGGTATGGCGTGTCCCCGCATAGCGGGTTCCCGGGTGAATCGGCCGGCGTGCTGCCGCGTCCGGCGCGCTGGAGTGGTTCGTCCAAGACCACCATGTCCTACGGCTATGGCCTGAATGTCACGCCGCTGCAGATCGCGACCGCCTACTCGGCGCTGGGCAACGGCGGCAAGCTGATCGCGCCGACCTTCGTCAAGGGCCAGCGCAACGAAGGCAAGCAGATCATCGACGAGAATATCGCCAAGCAGGTCGTGGCGATGATGGAAACCGTGGTCACCCAGGGCGGCGCCAAGCAGGCAGCGGTGCTGGGCTACCACGTGGCCGGCAAGACCGGCACCGCGCGCAAGGCCGGCCCCGGCGGGTACGAGCGCGGGCATTACAACGCGCTGTTCGCCGGTGTGGTGCCGGCCACCAACCCGCGCTTTGCCACGGTCATCGTGATCAACGATCCGCAGGCCGGCAAGTATTACGGCGGCCTGGTGTCCGCACCGGTGTTCCACAACGTGATGGAAGGCGCGCTGCGCCTGATGGACGTGCCGCCGGACGATATCGAGTCGTGGCTGGCCGCCCAGCAGTCCGGAAAGATGGGGCACGCCGCCTCGGTACTGCCGATGCCGCCGCCGGAAACGGTGATCGCCCCGGACGCCGCCGCCGAATTCGATGCCGCGCTGCCCAGCGCGCACGCCACGGTGCCGCCGCCGCAGGGAGGCACGCAATGAGCCAGACGATGTTGCTTTCGCACCTGCTTCCCGATGTGGCGCTCAGCCACGATCCGTCCATCACCGGCCTGGTGCTGGACAGCCGCGACGTGCGTCCGGGCAATGCCTTCGTGGCGATCGCCGGCTTCGGTGCGCACGGGCTGGGCTTCGTCGACCAGGCGCGGGCCAATGGCGCCGGTGCGATCCTGTTCGACCCGCCGGCCCCGACCGAGCTGCCGGCCCCGGCCGACGCGATCGCCGTGCGGGGCCTGCGCAACCGCATGGGCGCGATGGCCGACCAGTTCCACGGCCGCCCGTCGCGCGCGATGACGATGGTCGGGGTGACCGGCACCAACGGCAAGACCTCCACCGTGCAACTGCTGGCCCAGGCCTGGCACCTGCTTGGTACCCGCAGTGGAAGTATCGGCACGTTGGGCGTGGGTCTTTATGGCCACGTCGTGCCGACCGGCTTCACCACCCCGCTGGTATTGCAGATGCATCAGGTGCTGGCGCAGCTGCGCGATGACGGCGCACAGGCGGTGGCGATGGAAGTCAGCTCGCACGCGCTGGACCAGGGCCGCGTGGACGCCGTGCACTTTGATGTGGCGGTGTTCACCAACCTCACCCGCGATCATCTGGATTACCACGGCGATATGCTCCAGTACGGCGCGGCCAAGGCCAGACTGTTCCACCGCGAGGGCCTCAAGGCGGCGGTGGTCAACCTGGACGACAGCTTCGGCAGCGAACTGCTGCGGACCGTCGAGGCCGGCGTGCGCCAGATCGGGCTGAGCTCGCGCGGCGCGCAGCAGGCCACGCTGCGCGCGGACTCGCTGAAGCTGGATGGCCGTGGCATCGCCTTCGACCTGGTGGTCGATGGCACTCGCCATCCGGTGCAGTCGCCGCTGCTGGGCCGCTTCAACGTGGACAACCTGCTGGCCGTGGCCGGTACGTTGTTCGCCCTCGACCATGCCCCGGCCGCGATCGCCGACCTGCTTTCGCAGCTGCAGCCGATCGCCGGGCGCATGAACCGCCTGGGCGGCGAGCACGGCCTGCCCACCGTGGTGGTCGATTACGCACACACTCCCGACGCGCTGGAACAGGCGCTCGGCAGCCTGCACGACCACCTGAGCGGGCGTCTGGTCTGCGTGTTCGGCTGCGGCGGTGAGCGCGACACCGGCAAGCGTCCGCAGATGGCGGCCATCGCCGAGAAACTCGCCGACGTGGTGATCGTCACCGACGACAATCCGCGTGGTGAAGATGGCGACGTGATCGTGGCCGACATCGTCGCCGGCCTGAGTTCGCCCGCTGCCGCCACCGTGCAGCGCGACCGCGCCGCCGCGATCGCCACCGCGATCGGCCTGGCCGGCGCCGGTGACATCGTGCTGATCGCCGGCAAGGGGCATGAGCCCTATCAGGAAGTCCACGGCGTCAAGCATGCCTTCGACGACACCGAGGTCGCCGGTCGCGTGCTGGCGTCGCGGATGCAGGAGGTGGCCCCATGAAGCGCACCCCGCTGTCGCTGATCGCGCATTGGGCCGGTGGCGAGATCCATGGCGATGACACCGCCATCGACGCCATCAGCAATGACACCCGCACGCTTGCCCCCGGCAGCCTGTACGTGGCGCTGCGCGGTGAACGTTTCGACGGCCATGATTTCGCCGCCGACGCGATCGCGCGCGGTGCTTCGGCAATGTTGGTGGAGCGACTGCTCGACCTGCCCGTGCCGCAGATCGTGGTCGCCGACAGCGAACACGCGCTGGGCCGGATCGCCCACGGCATGCAGCGTGACCGCCGCACCGCCGTGTTCGCCATCACCGGCAGCAACGGCAAGACCAGCGTCAAGAGCCTGCTGCTGGCCATCCTGGCGCAGGTCGCGCGCGAACAGCACAAGGTCGTCTACGCCAATCCGGGCAACCGCAACAACGAGATCGGGCTGCCGCTGGCGGTGCTCGATGCGCCCGAAGATGCCGACTTCGCCATCTACGAGATGGGGGCCGGCAAGCCGGGCGACATCGCCTACCTCACCGAGATCGTGCGCCCGCACTACGCGCTGGTGAACAACATCGCCCCGGCCCACCTGGAGCGGATGGGCAGCCTGCAGGGCGTGGCCACCACCAAGGGCGCGATCTACGCCGCGCTGCCGGCCGATGGCGTGGCGGTGATCAATGCCGACGACGCCTTCGGTATCTGGTTCGAACAGCACATCGTCGGCCAGCCGCCGCGCAGCCGTGTGCTGCGCTACGGGCTGGACCACAGCGCCGATGTGTCGGCGCTGGCGATCCGTCCGAGCGCTTCGGGCAGCCAGTTCCTGTTGACCAGCCCGCACGGGCAGGTCGAGATCGCCCTGGCCTTGCCGGGTCGGCACAACATCAGCAATGCACTGGCCGCCGCCACGCTGGCGCTGGCCGCCGGTATCGGCCTGGACCAGATCGCCGCGGGCCTGGCCCGCGCCGAACCCGTTCCCGGCCGCCAGATCGCGCACCAGCTGCCCAATGGCGCGGTGCTGATCGATGACAGCTACAACGCCAATCCCGGCTCACTGGCCGCGGCGATCGATGCGCTGGCCGGCGGCAAGGCCGAGGGCTGGCTGGTGCTGGGCGACATGCGCGAACTGGGCCCGGACGGCGAGGCGCTGCACGCCCAGGCCGGGCGCCGCGCGCGCGATGCCGGGCTCAAGCGCCTGTACACGCTGGGCACGCTCAGTGCGGCCGCATCGACCGCGTTCGGCGAGGGCGGGCGGCACTTCGCCGACCACGACACGCTGGCCGCCGCGCTCGGCGACGAACTGCACGCTGGCGTGCGCTGCCTGGTCAAGGGTTCGCGCGGCAGTGCCATGGACAAAATTGTAAAAGCGCTGCTGGCGCGAGGAGAGGAAAGCCCCAATGTTGCTTGAACTGGCCCGATGGTTGCAGCAGTTGGAGAGCCTGTTCGGGCTGTTCGGCTATCTGACTCTGCGCGGCATCCTCGCTGCGCTGACCGCGCTGTTCCTGTCGCTGTGGCTGGGCCCGGCGATGATCCGCAAGCTGGCCCAGTTCAAGGGCGGCCAGCCAATCCGCACCGACGGACCGCAGACCCACTTCTCCAAGGCCGGCACGCCGACCATGGGCGGTTCGCTGATCCTGCTGACCATCACCCTGTCGGTGCTGCTGTGGGCCGACCTGCGCAACCGCTACGTGTGGGTGGTGCTGGCGGTGATGCTGTGCTTCGGCGCCATCGGCTGGTACGACGACTGGATCAAGATCGTGCGCCGCGACCCGAACGGCCTGAAGTCGCGCTGGAAGTACCTGCTGCAGTCGATCTTCGGCCTGGCCGCCGGGCTGTTCCTGTTCTACACCGCCGATGTCCCGGCGGCGTTGACCTTCTACATCCCGATGTTCAAGTCGGTGGCGCTGCCGCTGGCCGGGATCAGCTTCGTGGCCATCGCCTACTTCTGGATCGTCGGCTTCTCCAACGCGGTCAACCTGACCGACGGCCTGGATGGCCTGGCGATCATGCCGACCGTGCTGGTGGCCTGCGCGCTGGGCGTGTTCGCCTACGCCTCGGGCAACGTGGTGTTCTCCAGCTACCTGCAGATCCCGCAGATTCCCGGTGCCGGTGAACTGGTGATCATCTGCGCGGCGATTGCCGGGGCAGGCCTGGGCTTCCTGTGGTTCAACACCTATCCGGCCATGGTCTTCATGGGCGATATCGGCGCGCTGGCGCTGGGTGCGGTGCTGGGCACCATCGCGGTGATCACCCGCCAGGAACTGGTGCTGGTGATCATGGGCGGCGTGTTCGTCATCGAGACCCTGTCGGTGATGATCCAGGTGGCCTCGTTCAAGCTCACCGGCAAGCGCGTGTTCCGCATGGCCCCGATCCACCACCACTTCGAGCTGAAGGGCTGGCCGGAGCCGCGCGTGATCGTGCGCTTCTGGATCATCTCGGTGGTGCTGGTGCTGATCGGCCTGGCCACGTTGAAGGTCCGCTGATGAATGATCTGTCGCGCCAGGCAACCCGCCTTGAAGCCATCGGAGGCCACTTCGACAAGTGGCTGCTGGGCGCGATCATCACGCTCACCGGGCTGGGCGTGGTGATGGTCGCGTCCAGCTCGATCGCGTTGATGAGCAGTCCGTTCTACTACCTCAACCGCCACTTGATCTTCCTGGCGGTGGGCATCGTGCTGGCCATCATCGCCATGCGCACCGAGCTCAAGACCATCGAGCAGTACAACCAGGTGCTGCTGCTGGGCTGCTTCGCGCTGCTGGTGGTGGTGTTCATCCCCGGCCTGGGCAGCAGCGTCAACGGTGCCCGCCGCTGGATCAACCTGGGCTTCTCCAAGTTCCAGACCGTCGAAGCGGTCAAAGTGCTCTACATCGTGTGGCTGTCCAGCTACCYGGTGCGCTTCCGCGACGAGGTCAACGCAACCTGGCCGGCGATGCTCAAGCCGCTCGGCGTGGCCGGTGCGCTGGTGGTGCTGTTGCTGCTGCAGCCGGACTTCGGCTCGTCGACCCTGCTGCTGGCGATCACCGCCGGCATGCTGGTGCTGGGCGGGGTGAACCTGCCGCGCATGTCGATGCCGATCGTGTTCGGCCTGGTGGCGATGAGCGCGCTAGCGATCATCGAACCCTACCGCATGCGCCGCATCACCTCCTTCTGGGACCCGTGGGCCGACCAGCAGGGCGACGGCTACCAGCTGTCGAACGCGCTGATGGCCGTGGGCCGCGGCGAATGGACCGGCGTGGGCCTGGGCAATTCGGTGCAGAAGCTCTACTACCTGCCCGAAGCGCACACCGACTTCATCTTCTCGGTCACCGCCGAAGAACTGGGCTTCCTCGGTACCTGCCTGATCGTGGGCCTGTACGCGCTGCTGGCCGGCCGCGCGTTCTGGATCGGCATGCGCTGCGTGGAAATGAAGCGGCACTTCTCCGGCTACATCGCCTTCGGCATCGGCCTGTGGGTGAGCATGCAGAGCTTCGTCTCGATCGGGGTCAACCTCGGCATCCTGCCGACCAAGGGCCTGACCCTGCCGCTGATCTCCGCCGGCGGTTCCAGCGTGCTGATGACCTGCGTGGCGATGGGCCTGCTGCTGCGCGTGTCCTATGAACTGGATCGCGCCGAGCGCCGCCAGGCCGTGCGCATGCACGTGGCCGAAGGCGAGGAGCCGATCGCCGCCGAGCCGGGCAGGGCGCCGAGCGCGTCGGCCGTGGCGGCTGCCATGCAGGAAGGTACCCCGCGCGACGGCACCCCGCGTGACAGCTCGCCACGGGGCACCAGCCGCATGCAGCAGCGCATCGAACCGACCCTGGGGAGGATGGGATGAGCACCCGCCCGACTTCTTCCCCGCGTCCGGTGATGATCATGGCCGGCGGCACCGGTGGGCACATCTTCCCCGGCCTGGCCGTGGCCGGGGTGCTGCGCGCGCGCGGCATTCCGGTGACCTGGCTGGGCAGCGACGGCGGCATGGAAACGCGCCTGGTGCCGCCGCACGACATCCACATCGATACGCTGGCCATCAGTGGCCTGCGTGGCAAGGGCAAGCTGGCCCTGCTCGCCGCACCGGCACGCCTGCTGCGTGCGGTGCGCGCGGCCGGCTTCCTGATCCGCGACCGCCAGCCGCGCGCGGTGATCGCCTTCGGCGGCTTCGCCTCCGGCCCGGGCGGCCTGGCCGCGCGCCTGCATGGTCTGCCGCTGCTGGTACACGAGCAGAACCGCGCGCCGGGCCTGACCAACCGCGTCCTGTCGCGCTTCGCGCGCCGCGTGCTGACCGGGTTCCCGGGCAGCTTCGCCCAGCGCGAGGAAGCGGTGGGCAACCCGGTGCGTGCCGAGATCGCCGCGATCACACCGCCTGACATGCGCCTGGCCAACCGCCAGGGACCGCTGCGCCTGCTGGTGCTCGGCGGCAGCCAGGGCGCGCGCGCATTGAACAACGCGGTGCCGCAGGCGCTGGCAGCACTGGGCAGCCGCGTCGCCATCGAGGTGCGTCACCAGAGCGGTGAGAAGCTGCATGCCGAAGCGCTGGCGGCTTACCGCGATGCCGGTGTCGAGGCGCGCGTGGAGGCCTTCATCGCCGACATGGCCGAGGCCTTCGCCTGGGCCGACCTGGTGGTGTGCCGTTCCGGCGCCTCGACCCTGGCTGAGCTGTGCGCGGTCGGTGTCGGCAGCGTGCTGGTGCCCTTCGCCGCCGCGGTCGACGATCACCAGACCCGCAATGCGGAGTATCTGGTCGAGCGCGGCGCGGCCGTGTTGCTGAAGCAGGATGAAACGCTGGCCACGCATCTTGAAGGCGTGCTGCGCGAATTGTCCGAAAATTCCGACCGACGCATGCAGATGGCCAATGCCGCGCGTGCCCTGGCCAAGGTCGATGCCGCAGAGCGCATCGCCGACATCATCCTCGAGGAATCCAAATGAAGACCGCTATGCGCCACCGCGCACGCCTGACGCGAGGCCGCGCATGATCCGTCGCCTGCACGACACCAACGACCTGGTGCGCGCCTTCCCGCGCGTGCACTTCGTCGGCATCGGCGGCACCGGCATGAGCGGCATCGCCGAAGTGATGCTGACCCTGGGCTATGAAGTGTCCGGTTCGGACAACGCCGACAACGCCGCGACCCGTCGCCTGGCCAGCCTCGGTGCGCGCGTGATGCGCGGCCATTCGGCGGCCAACGTGCTCGGCACCGACTGCGTGGTGGTGTCCAGCGCGATCCGCGATGACAACCCCGAGCTGATGGAAGCGCGCAGCCAGCGCATTCCGATCATGCCGCGTGCGGCCATGCTGGCCGAACTGATGCGCTTCCGCCGCGGCATCGCGGTGGCCGGTACCCACGGCAAGACCACCACCACCAGCCTCACGGCCGCGGTGCTGAGCGAAGGCGGGCTGGACCCGACCTTCGTGATCGGTGGCCAGCTGCTGGCCGCCGGTGCCAACGCCAAGCTGGGCAGTGGCCAGTGGCTGGTGGCCGAAGCCGATGAAAGCGATGGCAGCTTCCTGCGCCTGAACCCGCTGGTGTCGGTGATCACCAACATCGATTCGGATCACCTGGAAAACTACGGCAACGATTTCGCCCGCGTCCAGGCCGCCTTTGCCGAGTTCCTGCAGCGCCTGCCGTTCTACGGCCTGGCCGTGCTGTGCATCGACGATCCGGAAGTGGCCGCGCTGGCCGCACAGACCCCGCGCCATGTCATGAGCTATGGCATGAGCAGCAACGCCGACGTGCGCGCCGAGAACGTGGTCCAGGATGGACCGCGCATGCGCTTCACCCTGCGCCTGCCCGAAGGCAGCAGCTACCCGGTCACGCTGGCGCTGCCGGGCGCGCACAACGTGCTCAACGCGCTGGCCGCCGCCGCCGTGGGCTGGCAGCTGGGCGTCGCCCCGGACGCCATTGCCCGTGCGCTGGAAAGCTTTGCCGGCATCGGTCGCCGCTTCAATGACCTGGGCATCGTCACCACCCACACCGGCGCCCGTGTGCGTTTGATCGACGACTACGGTCACCACCCGCGCGAGCTGGCGGCGGTGTTCGCGGCCGCCCGTGGCGGCTGGCCGGACCAGCGCCTGGTGGTGGCGTTCCAGCCGCACCGCTACAGCCGTACCCGCGACCAGTTCGATGCCTTTGCCGCGGTGCTGTCCGAAGTGGACGCGCTGGTGCTGAGCGAGGTCTACCCGGCCGGCGAAGCGCCGATCCCGGGCGCCGACTCGCGCTCGTTGGCGCGCGCCATCCGTGCGCGCGGCCGCAGCGAGCCGGTCGTGGTGGGCCATACCGCCGAGCTGTCGCACGTGCTGCCCGACGTGCTGCAGGACGGCGACCTGCTGCTGCTGATGGGCGCCGGCGACATCGGCCACGTGGCGCAGCTGATCGCAACCGAAGGATTCACGGAGACCCCGGCGGCATGAACCCGATCTTCTTCCCGTCGCTGCGTGTCACCGACCCGGCCGTGTTCGGCCGCGTCGCGGTGCTGCTTGGCGGTACCTCCAGCGAACGCGAGGTGTCGCTTGACTCGGGGCGCAACGTGATCGCCGCGCTGCGCGCGCGCGGCGTCGACGCGGTGGCCGTGGATGGCATCCCGGCGCTGGCGCTGGCACTGGTGGAAAAGCGTTTCGACCGCGTATTCAACATCCTGCACGGCCACAACGGCGGCGGTGAGGACGGCATCGTGCAGGGGCTGATGGACGCCTTCGGCGTGCCGTACACCGGCTCCAAGGTGCTTGGCTCTGCGCTGAGCATGGACAAGATCCGCACCAAGCAGGTGTGGTTGTCGCTGGGCCTGCCCACGCCGCGCTACGTCAAGCTGGTGGAGGGCGTGGACGTGCACGCCGCCGCTGCCGAACTCGGCCTGCCGGTGGTGGTCAAGCCCGCCAATGAAGGCTCCAGCGTGGGCATCAGCCGGGTCACCGACGCCGCCGGCCTCGCCGACGCCGTGGCCCTGGCCGCGCGCTACGACGGCCAGCTGCTGATGGAACAGATGGTGGTGGGCGACGAACTCACCGTGGCGATCCTGGGCGACCAGGCCCTGCCGTCGATCCGTATCGTGCCCAAGGGCCAGTGGTACGACTACAACGCCAAGTACATCGCCGAGGACACCCAGTACCTGTGCCCCGGCCTGGACGGCGATGACGAAGCCGACATCCGCCGCGTCGCGCTGGCCGCCTTCCAGGCCGCCGGTTGCCACGGCTGGGGTCGGGTGGACGTGATGCGCGACCGCGACAGCGGCCGCTTCCACCTGCTGGAAGTGAACACCGCGCCGGGCATGACCAGCCACTCGCTGGTACCCAAGGCTGCCGCGCAGGCTGGCATCGGCTTCGAGGAGCTGGTCTGGCGCGTGCTGGAACAGACCCTGCCGACCCACCTGCAGGAGCTGGACAGGGAGCGTGCCCACGCATGAACGCGGTGCTGCGCATCTTCGTCTGGTTGCTGGCCCTGTCGGTCGTAGCGCTGCCCGTGGTGGCGGTGCTCAACGGCTGGGTCGGTGCCGAACGCTGGCCGCTGGCCAAGCTGCGCGTGCACGCCGAGTTCAAGCGGGTGCCGGCCGAACAGCTGCAGCAGGTGGTACTGCCGTATGCCAAGGCCGGGTTCTTCGCGGTCAAGCTGCAGGATGCGCAGGACGCCATCGAAAAGCTGCCGTGGGTGGAAAGCGCGCAGGTGCGCAAGCAGTGGCCGGACGTGCTGGAAATCAGCCTGGTCGAGCACAAGCCGTTCGCGCGCTGGGGCCAGGACCGCCTGCTGTCCGAGCAGGGCAAGCTGTTTGCCACCCCCAAGAAACTGCAGGACCTGCAGCTGCCCGACCTGGACGGCCCGGACTCGCAGACCGAAGAAGTGGTGGCGCTCTACAACGATGCACGTGCGCTGTTTGCGCCGGCCGGGGTGGACGTCAAGCGGGTCACCATGGATGCCCGCGGCAGCTGGTCGCTGCTGCTCAGCAACGGCACCGAAGTGGTGGTCGGCCGCGATGACGCACGCTCTCGCCTGCAGCGGTTCGTGCGCGTGCTGCCGCAGCTGGCCAACCCGCAGGCGCCGATCGAACGCGCCGACCTCCGATATACCAATGGCTTCACGCTGAGCTGGGGTACCCCGGCCGCAACCGCGCCGAAACCGGCGCAGGACAGGACATGAATCGCAAGGGTGACAAATCACTGATCGTCGGACTGGATATCGGCACCTCCAAGGTGGTGGCGCTGGTCGGCGAGTATTCGCCGGGCAATCCGATCGAGGTCATCGGCATCGGCTCGCACGAATCGCGCGGGCTCAAGCGCGGCGTGGTGGTGGATATCGAATCGACGGTGCAGTCCATCCAGCGCGCGGTCGAAGAGGCCGAGCTGATGGCCGGCTGCGAAATCCGCTCGGTGTATGCCTCGATCTCCGGCAACCACGTGCAGTGCAAGAACTCGCCGGGCATCGTGCCGATACGCGACGGTGAAGTGACCTGGGGCGACCTGGACCGCGTGCTCGATGCGGCCAAGGCCGTGGCGATCCCGGCCGACCAGAAGATCCTGCACGCGATCCCGCGCGAGTACGTGCTGGACGATTCGCAGGAAGGCATCCGCAACCCGGTCGGCATGACCGGCGTACGCCTGGAGGTGCACGCGCACCTGGTGGTGTGCGCGCAGTCGGCCGCGGCCAACATCTCCAAGTGCGTTCAGCGCTGCGGCCTGCAGGTCGACGACCTGGTCCTGTCTTCGCTGGCCTCCAGCGTGGCCGTGCTGACCGCCGACGAGCGCGAGCTGGGCGTGGTGCTGGTCGACATGGGCGCCGGCACCACCGACCTGGCCGTGTTCGTGCAGGGCGCGATCTGCCACACCGCGTCGCTGCCGATCGCCGGTGACCACGTCACCAACGACATCGCGCACATGCTGCGCACCCCGACCCCGGAAGCCGAACAGATCAAGGTGCGCTACGCGTGCGCCCTGGCGCAGCTGGCCACCGCCGAGGAGAGCATCCAGGTGCCCAGCGTCGGCGATCGTCCGCCGCGCCGGATGCCGCGCCACGCACTGGCCCAGGCGGTGCAGGGCCGTTACGAGGAAATTTTCGAGATGGTGCAGGCCGAACTGCGCCGTTCCGGTTTCGAGGAACTGGTGCGTGCCGGCATGGTGCTCACCGGGGGTGCCTCGAAGATGGAAGGCGTGGTCGAACTGGCCGAGGAAATGCTGCAGATGCCGGTACGCGTTGGCATCCCGCAGCACGTTACCGGGCTGGGCGAAGTGGTCGGCAATCCGGTCCACGCCACCGGCGTAGGCCTGCTGCTGATGGGCAGCCAGATCGAACACCCGCGCCGTCCGTCGCTGCCCACCGGGCGCGCCGGCAGCATGTTCAAGAAACTCAAGACCTGGTTCCGCGGCGAATTCTGAGCGCGGTACTGACACGCAGTACACATGCAACACGCGATAAGCATTTCCCGAAAATTCCACGCAGTCCACGCAACACCGGCAACACCACGCAGTGCGAAGTAACTGGAACACAGGCAACACCGCGGCCCCCCGGCCGTTCATTGAAGCAGGCAACACGGCCGCAACCGGTGCGAACCGGCCAGGGCAAACCAACTACAACTCGCCGGCACGACGGTGGGGGAGGACAGGAGAAGGAATCTCCAACGCCCCCGTCCCGCGTAAACGGCATCAAGAGGACACGGACATGGCGCATTTCGAACTGATTGAAAAGATGGCACCCAATGCGGTGATCAAGGTGATCGGCGTGGGCGGCGGCGGCGGCAACGCCGTGGCGCACATGGTCAGCACCAGTGTGGACGGCGTGGAATTCATCACCGCCAACACCGACTCGCAGGCCATCAAGAATTGCGGTGCCAAGCTGCAGCTGCAGCTGGGTACCAACGTCACCAAGGGCCTGGGCGCCGGCGCGAATCCGGAAGTGGGCCGCCAGGCCGCGCTGGAAGACCGCGAGCGCATCATGGATGCCCTGCAGGGTGCGGACATGGTGTTCATCACCGCCGGCATGGGCGGCGGCACCGGCACCGGCGCCGCGCCGGTGGTTGCACAGCTGGCCAAGGAGATGGGCATCCTGACCGTCGCCGTGGTCACCAAGCCGTTCCCGTTCGAAGGCCGTCGCCGCATGCAGGTCGCGCTGAAGGGCATCGAGGAACTGAGCCAGCATTGCGATTCGCTGATCACCATCCCCAACGAAAAGCTGATCACCGTGCTGGGCCGCAACGCCACCATGATCCAGGCCTTCCGTGCCGCCAACGACGTCCTCCAGGGCGCCGTGCAGGGCATCGCCGACCTGATCGTGCGTCCGGGCCTGATCAACGTCGACTTCGCCGACGTGCGCACCGTCATGTCCGAAATGGGCCTGGCGATGATGGGCACCGGCACCGCCCGTGGCGATGACCGCGCCCAGGCCGCCGCCGAAGCCGCCATCCAGAACCCGCTGCTGGACGATGTGAACCTGGCCGGTGCCAACGGCATCCTGGTCAACATCACCGCCGGCGCCGACTTCACCATGGCCGAGTTCGACGAGATCGGCCGCACCATCGATGGCTTCGCTTCCGAAGACGCCACCGTGGTGGTCGGTACCGTGCTGGATCCGGATATGCAGGACGAAGTCCGCGTGACCGTGGTCGCCACCGGCCTGAACCGTGCCGTGGCTGCCAAGACCCAGCGTCCGGGCGAGCGCGCGCCGATCAAGCTGGTCCGCAACGCCACCACCGGCCAGCCGGAGTTCGGCGAGTTCGACACCGGCGGCGATGCCGTGTCCAAGGCCGTCGGCGGCATGGGCATGGGGATGGGCCTGCGTCGTCCCAGCGCGGACACCGTGGCTCCGTCGGCGCCGTCGTCCTCGGGCCCCGCGGCTGCTGAACTGCCCAACGATTACCTGGACATCCCGGCGTTCCTGCGCCGCCAGGCGGACTGACGCGTGCATGCCGGGGTCTTGTCCTCCCCGGTTGACGCCTCCATGTCCCTTGCTGCCGGGCCAGGATCGGCCCGGCAGTCTGCCGCCTTCGTGCCTCGGCACGTGTGTGCGGCGCTGCCCGTCTTTCGGTTCAGAAAGGGGGAGCGGTAGTGCGTGTTATTCTTGTTTGTCACCGTCGCGCTGACCGCGCGCTTTCCCGGTCCTGCTCCCCATGATTCCGCAACGAACCCTCAAGAACACGATCCGCGCCACCGGCGTTGGCCTGCACAGCGGTGACAAGGTCTACATGACCCTGCGCCCGGCACCGGTCAACCATGGCATCGTGTTCCGGCGGGTCGATCTGGAACCGGTGGTGGAAGTGCCCGCGCGCGCGGACCTGGTCACCGAAGTCACCCTGTGCACCGGGCTGACCTACCACGACGCCAAGATCCAGACCGTCGAACACCTGATGTCGGCCCTGGCCGGCCTGGGCGTGGACAACATCATCGTGGAATTGTCCTCGGCCGAGCTTCCGATCATGGACGGCTCTTCCGGTCCGTTCGTGTTCCTGCTGCAGTCGGCAGGCATCGCCGAGCAGGACGCACCCAAGCGCTTCATCCGCATTCTCAAGACCGTGGAAGTGACCGAAGGCGACAAGGTCGCCCGCTTCGAGCCCTACGAGGGCTACAAGCTCGGTTTCACCATCCAGTTCGATCATCCGATGATCCCGGCCAAGCAGTCCCGCGCCGAGATCGAGTTCTCCACGGCCGCCTACACCAAGGAAATCTCCCGCGCTCGCACCTTCGGCTTCATGCGCGACCTGGAGTACATGCGCGAGCGCAACCTGGGTCTGGGCGGGTCGATGGACAACGCCATCGTGCTCGACGAATTCCGTGTGCTCAACGACGACGGCCTGCGCTACGCCGACGAGTTCGTGCGCCACAAGATCCTCGACGCGATCGGCGACCTGTACCTGGCCGGTGGCCAAGTGCTGGGTGCCTACGAAGGCTTCAAATCCGGCCATGCGCTCAACAACAAGCTGGTGCGGGCCCTGATGGCCGATGCCAGCGCCTGGGAGTGGGTCAGCTATGACGCGGCGGCGGCCACGGCCCCGGTCGTTTACAGTGTCCCGGCCTACGCCTGATCTTCCGCAATCCATTGAATCTATTGAAAAACAAACGGCGCCCAAGGCGCCGTTTCGCGTTTCCGGGTCGAACCCGCTGGTTTCTTGACGTCGATGAACCATTGGCCGACGTGGGTCACGGATTTGTGAACCTGATCGAGGTTCTTGCTGAATTTAACGCAAATTTAATAAAAGACTAACGACTGGGCGACGTTCCGCGGCTACGATGCAGGCCGGTTCCCTGACAAGTTCACATGTTCGTGACGCGTCGGGGAAGGGGCCGGATGCCCCGATGCMTTCAGGATTTGGAGAGGTCCATGTCCTTCAGGCAAGCCAACGCGTCGCGTAGCCCTTTGTGCGTGGCGGCTGAAACTGCGTGGGGGCCATTCCGGTTGTCAACCGCTGGGGAGCGGGGAGGAGGGGCAGGCGCAGTTTTGACGGTCACCTTGGTGACCTTCAGCCCGATGGACCGGGCCGCGTCGATCAACTGTGCTTCGGCAAGCCGCAACCTGGCGTGCCACACGGGGGAGTCGACGAGAAAAACGAGGTGCTCGCCGTTTACATTCGCCAGCCGGCAACGGGTGGCCAGTGCAGGCGGTAAATGGGGGCGTAACTGACGGTCCAGCGCGTCGAGCCACAAGGCGCGGCGCAGCGGGTTACCGGCTTTATCCGCCATCACCGCATCCAGCGCCGGCTTCGGCGTTGATGGGGAACGGGCACTGGATTTCGGCTCAGACATGAAAACTCACTGATGGCATTCAAAAAGATCGTAATCAAAACGCGTGAAGGAAAGGCCAAGACGCCGCTGGCGCGTTTGCGTTTCTACTTCGAGGATTCACCCCGGGCCCTGCTGGGCAGTGTGCTGGGGGTAGGCTGCCTGATCGGCTTCGGTGCCGGTATCGGTGGCAGCATGTTCAACGATTCCCGGCTCCACGCCAAGGTCGCCCAGCAGGAACGCGAGCTGGCGCAGGCCCAGAAAGACGCCCAGACCCAGGTCAACGCGCTGGCAGCGCGGATGGGTGAACTGCAGGCGCAGGCCACCCGTCTCAACGCCCTGGGCGAACGGCTCACCCAGATGGGCAAGCTGGAGGACGGCGAATTCGACTTCAACGAGACCCCCGGCCTCGGTGAAGGCGAGCCCGGCCCCACCCAGGACATCCCGGTCAGCGCGGTCAACGCCGACTTACAGGTGCTGGAGCAGCGCTTCGCTGCTTCAGGCCGCCAGCTGTCGGTGATGGAATCGCTGATGTTCGACCACCAGCTCGAGCAGAACGCGGTGCCCGGCCGCATGCCGATCCGCAACACCTACATCACCTCCAACTTCGGCACCCGCAGCGATCCGTTCGGTCGCGGTGCGGCCACCCACAAGGGCATGGATTTCCACGCCAAGGTCGGTGACCCGGTGATGTCGGTGGCCGACGGCGTGGTCAGCTTCGCCGGCGTGAAGGGCGGCTACGGCAACGTGGTCGACGTGGACCACGGCAACGGCTATGTGACCCGCTACGCGCACAACTCGCGCCTGGTGGTGAAGCCGGGCGACCTGGTCCGGGCCGGTCAGGAAGTGGCCAAGGCCGGTTCCACGGGCCGTTCCACCGGTGCCCACGTGCACTTCGAGGTGTGGGAGCGGGGCCAGGTGGTCAACCCGCGCAAGTTCCTCGGTGACGGCGGCAATACCCCGGTCGGGCGCGTTTCGCGCGGCTGATCGCGGATTTTCGCTTCGGAAGGGGGTGCTTGAAACGCCAGGCCCCCGACCCAAGCTACAATGGGTGTTGCCATAGACAGGGCGCAGTGCGCCCTGTTTCGTTTGCGGCGGACGATTCCCCCGGGGGAGCGTCGCCGTTGGGGCGTCTCATTCCAACCGGTTCCTTCAATGATCAACAGCCTGCTTACCCGCGTCTTCGGCAGTCGTAATGAACGACAGCTGCGCCAGCTCAACCGCATCGTCGCCAAGGTCAATGCGTTGGAGCCGGAAATCGAAACGCTCTCCGACGAGCAGCTCAAGGCCAAGACCCCGGAGTTCAAGCAGCGCATCGCTGACGGTGAAGCCCTGGACAAGGTGCTCCCGGAAGCGTTCGCGGTCTGCCGTGAAGCCAGCCGCCGCGTGCTCGGCATGCGCCACTATGACGTCCAGCTGATCGGCGGCATGGTCCTGCACCTGGGCAAGATCGCCGAAATGCGCACCGGTGAAGGCAAGACCCTGGTCGCCACGCTGCCGGTGTACCTCAACGCGCTGGAAGGCAAGGGCGTCCACGTCGTCACCGTCAACGACTACCTGGCACGCCGTGACTCGGCGCAGATGGGCAAGCTGTACAACTGGCTTGGCCTGAGCGTGGGCGTGGTGTACCCGGGCATGCCGCACGGCGACAAGCGCGAGGCCTATGCCAGCGACATCACCTACGGCACCAACAACRAATTCGGCTTCGACTACCTGCGCGACAACATGGCGCTGTCGCGCGCCGACCGCTACCAGCGCGGCCTGCACTACGCCATCGTCGATGAGGTCGACTCGATCCTGATCGACGAAGCGCGCACCCCGCTGATCATCTCCGGCCCGGCCGATGATTCCCCGGAGCTGTATATCCGCGTCAACCGCGTCGTCCCGCACCTGATCAAACAGGAAGCCGAGGAAGGCGAGGGCGATTTCTGGGTCGATGAAAAGGGCAAGCAGGTCCACCTGTCCGAAGCGGGCATGGAGCACGCCGAAGCGCTGCTGGTCGAGGCGGGCATCCTCAACGCCGAGACCGAAGGCCTGTACGCCGCGCAGAACCTGACCGTGGTGCACCACCTCAATGCCGCCCTGCGCGCGCATGCCATCTACCAGCGCGACGTCGATTACATCGTGCGCGATGGCGAAGTGGTGATCGTCGATGAGTTCACCGGCCGTACCCTGGCCGGCCGTCGCTGGTCCGATGGCCTGCACCAGGCGGTGGAAGCGAAGGAAGGCGTGCCGGTCCAGCGCGAGAACCAGACGCTGGCCAGCATCACCTTCCAGAACCTGTTCCGCATGTACAAGAAGCTGTCCGGCATGACCGGTACGGCCGATACCGAAGCCTACGAATTCCAGAGCATCTACAACCTGGAAGTGGTGGTCATCCCGACCAACCGCCCGACCATCCGCAAGGACGGTTCGGACCAGGTGTTCCTCAACCGCAACGGCAAGTTCAACGCGGTGCTGGCCGACATCCAGGCCTGCAACGAGCGCGGCCAGCCGGTGCTGGTGGGCACCACCTCGATCGAAACCTCGGAAATGCTGTCCGAGCACCTGCGCAAGGCCGGTGTGCACCACGAGGTGCTCAACGCCAAGCAGCATGATCGCGAAGCAACCATCATCGCCAACGCCGGCATGCCCGGTGCTGTGACCATCGCCACCAACATGGCCGGTCGCGGTACCGACATCGTGCTGGGCGGTTCGCTGGAAGCGCAGCTGCACGAGCTGGGCGAAGACGCCAGCGACGCGCAGCGCGCCCAGGTCAAGGCCGAGTGGCAGGCCCGCCATGAAGTGGTCAAGGCCGCCGGCGGCCTGCACATCGTGGGCACCGAGCGCCACGAATCGCGTCGTATCGACAACCAGCTGCGTGGCCGTTCCGGCCRTCAGGGCGATCCGGGTTCGTCCCGCTTCTACCTGTCGCTGGAAGACAACCTGATGCGCATCTTCGCCTCGGACTGGGTCCAGAAGGCGATGCGCATGATGGGCATGAAGGAAGACGACGTCATCGAGGACCGCCTGGTCAGCCGCCAGATCGAGAAGGCGCAGCGCAAGGTGGAAGCGCACAACTTCGACATCCGCAAGAACCTGCTGGACTTCGACGACGTCAACAACGACCAGCGCAAGGTGATCTATGCCCAGCGCGATGAACTGCTCGATGCGGAGTCGGTGAAGGAAAACGTCGACGGTATCCGTGGCGATGTGATCTACGACATCGTGGCGCGCTTCGTGCCGCCGAACTCGATCGACGAGCAGTGGGACCTGAAGGGTCTGGAAGCCACGCTGGAGTCGGATCTGGGCGTACAGATGGACCTGGTGGGGCTGGTCAAGCTGCACGAGGAACTGGACGCCGAAGCGATCGCCGAGAAGGTCCAGGCGCGCGTCGACGAACACTTCGCCGAGAAGGAAGCCGGCGTGGGCGATGAGACCATGCGCGCACTGGAGAAGCACGTGATGCTGACCGTGCTCGACCAGAGCTGGAAGGAGCATCTGGCACGCATGGATTACCTGCGCCAGGGCATCTACCTGCGCGGTTATGCGCAGAAGCAGCCCAAGCAGGAATACAAGAAGGAAGCGTTCGAGCTGTTCTCGGAAATGCTGGAGAACGTCAAGCGCGAAGTGGTGACCCTGCTGGCGCGCGTGCGCATCCGCAGCGAAGAGGAAGTGGCCGCGCTGGAAGCTGCCGAGCGCCAGCAGGTGGAAGCCCGTCTGCTGCAGTCGCAGTTCCAGCATCAGGACGCTGGCAGCTACAGCGCCGACGAAGAGGCCGCGCAGGTGGAAGCGTCGCAGAACGGTGTGGCGCAGGTGCGGCTGGACGAGCCCAAGGTCGGTCGTAACGATCCGTGCCCGTGCGGCAGCGGCAAGAAGTACAAGCACTGCCACGGTCAGTTGACCTGACCTGATCTGACGCACGCTGAAAAAGCCCCGCGGATGCGGGGCTTTTTTTTGGGTTTTTTCTCATTGCGCATGGAAAGCACGTGGCGTGCTTCGAACTTTTCCAGACGTGGCCGTCGGTGRGTCGGGCGCTGGGCCCCATGCCCTTTCCGGCGACGCCCCCGGCCGCGGGCGGCCTCCYCCTTKATTTCGCCTCCAAGGGCATGGGGCCCTCACGCGMGCGACAATCCTGATCGGAGGCGCCACAGATCCTCATCGCGCCGGAACCACCGAGTCACATGCGTATCGTCGTGTACCTCTGAGCAACAAGACGCTGCTTCCATTTGGCAGAAGAACTTTTTTGTTCTTGTTCCAAAGCGCGCTGCATCGCACTGCGACGTGTGATGTGTAGCGCTTAAGACGAATTATCAGAGAACTCTGACCCGCGATTCAGGGCATCCCCACATCGCACTAAGACGCGTCCGATGGGCAGTTTCAATGAATGCATTTACTTTCTGCGTCCCCGTGTTTTTTAAGCCAGAGCACGTTGGAAATTGCCGCGACATTGCGTTCCACACGATGTGGAATCGCCGCGCCCCTGAGTCCACTTACATGGAGTTTCATGAACAGGATTTATCGCCTGGTGTTCAACCACACCACCGGCTTGATGCAGGTTGCATCCGAACTGACCGCTTCGCATACCTGCCCCGCACCCGTTGTTGGCGGTACGCGTCG
Source organism: Stenotrophomonas sp. P5_A8 (assembly GCF_056400545.1). Taxonomy (NCBI): domain Bacteria; kingdom Pseudomonadati; phylum Pseudomonadota; class Gammaproteobacteria; order Lysobacterales; family Lysobacteraceae; genus Stenotrophomonas; species Stenotrophomonas sp. P5_A8. Next base: position 29,941 of record NZ_JBFULB010000008.1, read on the forward strand.
ACGCTCCGCATTGAGCGCGGCCATGCTGGTTGCGCTGGGTCTTGCCGCCGTGCCGGCACAGTCCGCGTTCGCGGCCGTGTTCGATTTCGACAGCGACGAAACCGTTACGGATTCGCGCGTCTACGCCGACGGCCTGCGTATCGGCCCGAACGGTCCGGTGGTGGTCGACCTCGGCCCGGGTGGCTCGATCATTTCCAATGACCTGGTGTCGCTGGGTACCAACGTCGGCGGCGATGGCACGCTGCGTGCACAAGGCGCGGGCGTTTCGCTGACGGTCAATAGTGCCTCGGTGCGCGTCGGTGACGCGGGCAACGGCACGTTGGAACTCCTCAACGGCGCTACCGCCAGCGTTGCCGGCGGCACCGTCTCCTTCGGTTACGGCGTCGACGCCTTCGGCGTTGGCCTGGTGGAGGGTGCCGGTTCGCTGCTGAGCGCCCGCCAGATGCTGGTCGGCCGTGAGGGCAGTGCCGTGCTGACCATCGGCAACGGTGGCCGGGTGGAGACCACCAAGGTCGCCACGCCTGCGGCCGGCGAGTTCGGCCTGGCCATCGGGTCCGAGGCGGGCAGCATTGGTCTGGTGAACGTTGTCGCGGGCGGCCAACTGGCGGTTACCGACAACTATCTGCTGGTGGGACAGGCCGGCAACGGCACGCTCAACATCGACGGTGGCGCGGTCGACGCCGGCCGTGGCCTGCGGACCGGCACGGCGAGCGGTGGCGACGGCACGGTCAGGGTCGTCAACGGCGGCCAGTTGGCCACGCAGGACCTGGATATCGGTTACGCACAGGGCGGCAGCGGTTCGATGCAGGTCACTGGCACCGGGTCGACGGTGAACGCGTCCCTGATGCGCGTGTCCGGGAGTGGCGACGGTGCGCTGCGTATCGAAAACGGCGGCGTGGTCGCGGTCACCGGCAATGTCACCGCCGAAGACAACGTGGGCCTGCCGAGCAACGCGGCCCGCGTCGGCCGCATTGAAGTGTCCGGCGCGGGCTCGCTGCTGAGTGGCGACCGGGTCATGACCAGTACCCACCTGCTGGTGAGCGATGGCGGCGAGATCCGTTCCAACAGCGCACGGATCAAGGATTCCTACAGCGATACCGGCGTGGCAACACTGACCGGCGCGGGCAGCCGCTGGAGCAATCTGGGTGAACTGGATGCACGGACCAACGTGGACGTGCTCGACGGCGCGCTGGTCGCCACCGATACGCTGCTGGTCTCCGGTGGCACCAACACCATGCTCAACGCTCCCCAGCGCTACGACCAGCAGGTCCGGGTGAGCGGTGCCGGCGCGGCGATCGAGGCCGCCAACGGCATCACCGTTGGCGCGCATCTGGTCGGTGAGCCCTACGGCGTCCTCAGCGTCAGCAACGGCGGTCGCGTCGCGGCAGGGACCACGCTGACCCTTGGCAGCTCGGGCTATGTGGCCGTGGGTGGCGGTATGCAGACCTGGTCGGTGGCCAACGATGGTCCGCTGTGGCGCGCAGCCGAAGCGGCCGGCGAACTGCAGGGCACCATCGCCATGCAGGTCGCCTCGGGCGGCCTGGTGTTCAACCACACCGACGACATCACCCTGTCCAACACCCTTGCCAGCGTGGTCAGCGGCAACAATTACACCGGCGGGGCAGTGACCCAGATCGCCGGCAGCACCACGTTGAATGGCGATCTGACCGGTTTCGGCGGCGACATCAAGGTGACGGGCGGTGCGCTGCAGATCGATTCGGACACGTACACCGGCCAGGGATACGTCGGTAGCAGCCAGGCCTTCATGCAGCAGATCGACGTCTCCGGCGGCACCCTGGTGCTCAACGGCAGCGCCGGCTTCCAGCAGCAGATCGACTACGGCAGCAGCACCGAGACCGTGCGCAGCTCGGCGGTGACGGTGAGCGGGCAGGGCACCCTTGCGGGCAACGCCACCGTTGGCGAAACCTACGTATACAACGGCGGCACGCTGTCGCCGGGCCACAACGGCATCGGCGCGATGACCATCGACGGCGATCTGTACCTGAGTGYCAACGGCGCCCCCGGCGGTGCGATCAGCGGTCCTTCGTTCTTCGACGTGGACGTGCTCGGCAACGGTCAGAGCGATCGCCTCACCGTCACCGGCAAGGCCTACCTGGGCCGTGGCTCGAACCTGCTCAACACCGCTGACGCCAGCGTGCGCATCACCGGCCTGGACCCGGCGGTGAGCTACCAGAACGGCCAGACCTACACGATCCTCGATGCGGCGGAAGGCGTGCAGGGCGCGTTCGACGAGGTGGTGTCCAAGTCGGCCTTCCTGGCCCCGACCCTGGCCTACACCGACAACCAGGTGCAGCTGACCATCGCGGTCAAGGATGCGGGGGGTACGCCGGTGGACCCCGTCGATCCTGTCGATCCGGTGACCCCGGTGGATCCCGGCAATCCGGGCACGCCTGGCAATGGCGGCAATCCGCCGATCGTGTTCGGCGCGGTGGCGGCCACCGGCAACCAGCGCGCCACCGCAGCGGCGCTGGATTCGCTGCAGCAGTCCGGCCAGGCGCTGGCGCTGTACAACGGCCTGCTGATGCTGGATGAAGCCGGCGCGCGCGACGCGTTCGACGACCTGTCCGGTGAACTCCACGCCAGCAGCCGCGCCCTGCTGCTGGAAGACCGTTTCCTGCGCGAAGGCATCGCCCAGCGTCTGCGCCCGGATCCGAGCATGGCCGCGTCGGGCCCGTCGGCGTGGGTGGCAGGTGCCGGTACCGCTACCCGCCAGGATTCGGACGGCTCCGCCGCGCGCACCCGCCAGCACCGCGAGGGCCTGATGGCCGGCGTCGACTGGACCGTCGGCGGCGCGTGGACGGTCGGCTTGGCGGCAGGGTCGGAGTCGCTGCGTCAGCAGATCGATGACCGCCATGCCAACACCGAGGTCGATGCCGTGCACGGCGGCCTGTACGCCGGCTTCCGCGGTGAGGAACTGTGGATCAACGGTGGTGCCAGCTATGCCGACTACGACCTGGATACCCGGCGCATGGTGGGTACCGGCACCAGCTGGGCACAGGCGCTCAACAGCAGCTACAACGCGCACGCTGTGTCGGTGTTCGCCGAGGGCGGCTGGGACATGGAACTGGACGCGCTCACCCTGACCCCGTACGTCGCCATCGCCTACACCCGCCTGTCGACCGAAGCCGGCGTGGAAACCGGCGGCAGTGCGGCGCTGGCGATCGATGCCAGCAAGGACGAGGTGTGGACCACCACGGCCGGTATCCGCGCCTCGTGGGACATCAGCGGCGGCCAGACCGACGCTGCCCGCCTGGAGGCCGGGCTGGCCTGGCAGAACGCCAGTGGCGAACTGCGTGCCGACTCGCGCCACCGCTTCGTCGCCGGCAGCGACCGCTTCACCGTCAGCGGCCTGCCACTGGCGCGCAATGTGGGCATCGCCGAACTGGGTGTATCGGTGCATGTCACCGACAACAGCCGTCTGTCCCTGTTCGCGCAGGGCCGTGCGGGCGATGGCCAGCGTGAGCTGGGCGCGCAGCTGAACTGGAACGTGTCGTTCTGACCGACGCCGCGCCCTGATGCATGATCGCGAAGGGCCCCGCAAGGGGCCCTTCGTTCGTCTGGCAACCCCGCAAGACCCGTCCGGCGTGCTGTGGCGGATCGCCCGCCCGCTGCGCTGGACCCCGCGTTGCGCACGCCGGCATTGCACCACCCCGGTGCCATTGGGCATGCTCACCCCATGCCATCCCCCAAACGATCGATCCACGTCGTGGCCGGCGTCATCACCGACGCCCGCGGCCGCATCCTGCTCAACCGCCGTACCGAGAACAGCGACATGGYCGGCCTCTGGGAGTTTCCCGGCGGCAAGCGTGAGCCGGGCGAGACCTCCGAGCAGGCGCTGGTGCGCGAGCTGCGCGAAGAGCTGGGCATCGAGGCGGAGATCGGCGAGTGGATCATGGAGGTACCGCAGCTCTACCCGGACAAGCGGCTGCGGCTGGAAGTACGCCGGATCAGCAGCTGGAAGGGCTCACCGCGCGGCCGCGAAGGCCAGGCCATCACCTGGGTGGCCCCGGACAAGCTGGCGCGCTACTCGATGCCGCCGGCCGATCTGCCGGTGGTGGCCGCCCTGCGCCACCCCGACCGCTACCTGATCACCCCCGAACCCGAGGCCGACCACGCCCAGGCCCACCAGGCCTGGCAGCAGTGCCTGGCGCAGGCGGTGGCCGCCGGTGCCAACCGCATCCAGCTGCGCACCCCCGCCAGCCCGGCACGGGTGGCCTTGGCCGAACAGGCCATTGGGGCCCATCGCGGCCGCGTGCAGTGGCTGCTCAACCGTGACATCGCACTGGCCCGCCGGCTCGGCGTTGGCGTGCATCTGGGCGGCGAACAGCTGCTGCAGCTGGACGCGCGCCCGCTGCCAGCCGAACAGCTGGTGGCGGCGTCCTGCCACGATCTGGCGCAGTTGCAGGCCGCGCAGCGGCTGGGCTGCGATTTCGCCGTGCTCGGCCCGGTCCAGGCCACCCCCAGCCATCCCGGCGCGAGCGCGCTGGGCTGGGAGGCATTCGAAGGACTGCGCGAACAGGTGTCGCTGCCGCTGTACGCGCTGGGTGGGCTGCATCCGGATGACATCGGCGAGGCGCGCCGGCATGGCGCCCAGGGCATCGCTGCAATCCGGGCGCTGTGGCCCGCCTGATCGGACCGCCGGCCGCCTGTAACCCGCAACCCGGTAGTGCCGGCCGCTGGCCGGCAACCCCAGCCAACCGCCGCTACAACGTGATCCAGAAACACCCGTACTGCCGCCGCAGCCCGAACACCGTGCGCGCCGGCGTTGCCGTGCTGCCCAGGGTCTGCTCCAGCCGCAGCCCTACCGGGCGCGGCCGGCGCGGCGTGACCTCCGCCAGCGGCTGCCCATCGCCACCCGGCACCGACGCAGCGGCAGGCGCCGCCACGGCACTCTCATCGCTGGCCGGATACACCGGGGCGATATCCACCAGCGGCCGTTGCACCACCGATTCCAGCCGTCCGATGATGTGGCGGGCGGTGGCGTTGGACACGTCGTTCCACAGGTAGATCGAGGACAGCCGATTGACGTCCTGCAGGCTGACCGCATCGCGGATCTGCCCGGTCAGTTCGCTGAGCCGGCGCGCGCAGCCGGCGCGATAGATGCCGGTGTTGCCCACCGTCGGTGCATGCGCGGGCATGCGTGCGGTAGCGCCCAGCGCATCGCAGCTGCGGTCGGTGAACACGGTCTGGCCCTGGGCGTTGGTGCAACGGTTGACGCGCTGCGCCTGTGCCGACGCCGGGTTTGGCAGGCACAGGGCGCACAACAGGGGCAGGAGGAGTGCTTTCATTGCAGCAGCGTAGCGGTGCCAGCGTTATCTGCAAGCGATTTGAGCGTGCTTCAAGGGCGCAGCAGCTTGAGCACCTGGGTGGTTGGCTTGGCCAGGTTGAGCGTGTAGAAATGCAGCCCCGGCGCGCCACCGGCGACCAGCCGCTCGCACAGTCCGGCGACCACCTCGGCACCGAACGCGCGCACCGATTCGGCATCGTCGCCGAAGGCCTGCATCTTCCGGCCGATCCAGCGCGGGATCTCCGCACCGCACTGCTCGGAGAACCGGCGAAGCTGGCTGAAGTTGGAGATCGGCATGATTCCCGGCACGATCGGCACCGTTACCCCGAGCTTGCGCACCGCGTCGACGAAGTGGAAGTACGCATCGGCGTTGAAGAAATACTGGGTGATCGCCGCGTCCGCGCCGGCGTCGATCTTGGTCTTGAAGTGCTTCAGGTCCAGCAGCGCGTCGTTGGCCTGCGGATGGGTTTCGGGGTAGGCGCCCACTTCGATCCGGAACGCGTCGCCGTGCTCGGCGCGGATGAAGCTGATCAGGTCCGAGGCGTAACGCAGGTCGCCGGGGTGGCCCATGCCCGACGGCAGGTCACCGCGCAGGGCGACGATGCGTCGGCAACCGATCGCGCGGTACAGCTTGAGCAGTTCGCGGATCTCTTCGCGGCTGCCGCCCACGCAGGACAGGTGCGGCGCGGCCTCGAAACCGTGGTGCTGCTTGAGATGGCGGACGGTTTCGGAGGTGTAGCTCAAGGTCGAGCCGCCGGCCCCGAACGTACACGACACGTACTCGGGCGAGAAGGCCTTGAGCTTGCTCGCGGTACGGTCGAGCTGGGCGCGCTGCTCGTCGGTCTTGGGCGGGTAGAACTCGAAGCTGATGGCGGTCATGGCGGCGGCGGCGACGGGTGTGGGGATATCATATCGCTTCATCGCGATGAATGTAAAAAATAGGCTATCGGGGATTGGCCGCCGGGTCGACCGGTTACCCTTTGCGCCTGTTCTGGCTGCCGCGTTCCCCATGTCCATCATCCTTACCGAATTCGCCMGTCCCCGCTTGTTCCCGCGTACCCCACGCGGCAACACCCTCCAGGATTGCACCGCCGAGCAGTTCCAGGCGCATCTCAACACGCACGCGCCGCTGAAGGTGCTTGATGGCTATGCGCCGTTCTGCAAGCTGTTCGTCTACGACAACTGGACCTCCACGCGCTGCCTGACCGTGCCGATCACCGACGCCAACCGCCACCAGCTCCACACCGGCTACGAGGCGCGCAACCGCAACGAGCTGCCGGTGCTGGTGCGCTGGTTCGAGGGCGTGGAGTCGCCGCGCGCGAACTACCTGGTGGTGATCCTGTACAGCGCCGGACAACTCGCGCTGGAAGGCTCGCCGATCGATGCAGACTGGGGCATCGTCGGCTGCATCTACACCGCCGAGCCGGAAGAAGTGCCGATGGCGCCGATCACCATGATGCGCAACGCGCTGGGGGTGGACGAGGGCGGTTCCGGGGTGCCATTGGACCGCGAGGCCTACCAGCGTGCGGTGGCGTTCTGGGAGCGCAACGCCAACTGGCGGCCGTAACCGCCCTGCCCGGGTAGAGCCACCCCATGGTGGCTGCACGCGGTGCCGGTGCGAGACGCCGCCACGCATGGCGTGCCACTCCGGGTCTATCAGGCGTCGACCGGGATGCCCATGCGCTGCAGCATCGCGGCGAATGCGGCAACGTCCTCCGGCGGCGCCGCCAGGGCGATGCGCAGCGGCGAAGCCGCCAGGCCCAGCGCATCGGTGGTGATGGCATCCAGGTGCAGCACCAGTGCGCCGGCCGGGAGCTGCGCAGACTGGATGCCGCCGTAGGCCGAGCGTGCCTGCGCGTGCAGGCAGACATGCACGCCGTCCAGGCCCAGGGCGATGTCCTGCGCATCGGGATGCTCGGCCTTCTGCAGCAGCAGGTAGCGGCGGGTGTCGTGTTCGTGGTCGGCCAGGCCGGCCAGCAGCACGCCGTCGTCCGCGCCGACGTGGATGACGGTGGCGATGAACTCAGGCATGCGCTGGGGTTTCTTCAACGGTTGGAACGGCCAAGGTCCACTCCCACCACGGGTAGTGGTACTCGCGGTCGGTGGCAAGCCAGTGCGCCGAGCAGTCCACGCAGGTGACCGAACGCGCTTCACCCCATCCACCCTCGGCTTCACCTACCGCATCGATGACCACGTGCCCGCGGGTGGCCTCGCGGCGCGGATCGAAGAACGGGTAGTGCGGATACAGCGCGCACAGGCAACCTGCCCGATCCCGCCAGAAGCGCAGCCGCCGCAGCGCGAACTGCAGGTGATGGTTGTTGGCGAACACTGCACCGCCCAGCCCGATGTGTGCGGTAGCGCGCCCGATGCGTTCGACCCACGGCGCAAGCGCGTCCAGTTCGGCCGGATCGCGGAGCTGGGCGATGGCGCAGGCAGCGCTGTAGATGCGGTCGGGGTCCGACGACAACAGCGCCTGCAGGTGCTGGGCGCCGGGTCCTTCGGTAGGGGCCGCTGGCGCCCGGGAGAAGGGCCAGCGCATCAGCGGGTCCTACCGATGGCGGCATAGCTGCCATCGGTGAGCTGCAGCAGGTCGGCCGGTGCCACTGCGACCTCCAGCCCACGCCGGCCGGCGCTCACATGCAGCGTGGGCAGCGCCTGCGCGCTGGCATCGAGGAACGTGCGGTGCTTTTTCTTCTGCCCCAGCGGGCTGATCCCGCCGACCAGGTAGCCGGTGGCGCGCTGTGCCTGCTCCACGTCGGCCATCTCGCACTTCCTGCAGCCGGCCGCTTCGGCCAGCGCCTTCAGGTCCAGCGTGCCGCTGACCGGCACGATCGCCACCAGCAGTTCGTGCTTTTCGGTGCTGGCCAGCAGGGTCTTGAACACCTGCGCCGGGTCCAGCCCGAGCTGCTGCACCGCTTCGCCGCCGTAGGAGTCGGCATCGGGATCATGTGGGTAGGACAGCACGCTGTGGGTGATGCCGTGCTTCTTGAGCAGGTTGATGGCCGGGGTCATGGGGGCATCGTAACGCGGTGCGGGCCGGCTGCCTTGACCGGGGCTACTGCGATCGCGGCGATAATGGCGGCGTTCCCGTCTGGAAAGATCCCATGCGCCTCTCTGGTCAATGCAACGCGCTCAGCYTCGACAGTGATGTGGCGCGCGGACCGTATCCCCCGCAGGGGTTTGTGTCGATCGCGGAAGGCGCGCTTGGCAACGGCGATTGTTTCGGGCTGTATTGGCCGTTGGGGCGTGAGGGAGATGCGCCTTTCGTCTGCGAGATGTTCCATGACGAATGGCGTATGGAACTGCGCCATTCCTCGGTGCAGGTGTTCTCGCACTGGCTGGAATTGAACGAGGGCGAGTATGGCGAGCATGAGGTCGAAGATCCCGGTTCGCCAACCGAGCAGTTCGAGCAGGCGCGCGCGCAGGTGCTGGCGGGGCAGGTCGAGCAGGCCATTGAACTGCTGCGCGCAGCATGCGCCGCGTTCCCGGAGCTTCAGCAGGGCTGGGCGCTGCTGGCAAGCCAGTACATGCGGCAAGGGCAGCGCGATGCGGCGATCGATGCGGCACGTTCGGCCGTGCTTGCCAACTGGGCATTTGGCATTCCCGAGCCCGGGGTGCTGCGCATTCTGCGTGCTGCCCCGGCGAGCATCGACCCGGTGATCGCCCTGGTGCAGCGGATGGGCTTCGCCTTCGGCGGCGCCAAGACCAATCCGGATTACGCGCTGATGCAGGCCTGCATCGACGAATGCTGGGCCGCCGGTAATGCCCTGACGGCGCTGCGACTGTCGCAGAACCGCTGCTACGTGCTTGCTGGCGAAACGGTGTCTTTCCAGGAACGGGAAGGATTCACGCTGTCGCGCTGGCAGGCGGACTTCGCCGGGCAGTGTCAGGCCGTCCTCAACGACGACCGCAGGTGTTTCGGCCAGGACTGAGGGAATGCCACCACGAAAACGGGCGCCTTTCGGCGCCCGTCTGTTTTTCAACGCAACCGGATCGGCAGGCCGATCAGTAGCGGTAATGCTCCGGCTTGAACGGACCTTCCACCGGCACGCCGATGTAGTCGGCCTGTTCCTGGCTCAGGGTGGTCAGCTTCACGCCGATCTTTTCCAGGTGCAGACGCGCCACTTCCTCGTCCAGCTTCTTCG
>NZ_JBFULB010000009.1:0-38075 GCF_056400545.1 Stenotrophomonas sp. P5_A8
GCGATACCTTGTGCGCGGCCAGCAGGGCGTTGAAGTCGCCGATGCTGATGTTGGCATCCACTGGAATGCCCAGTGCATTGAGCAGGCCGCCGGGGGTGATCCTGGCCTGGGCCAGGCCGTCGTAACCGAGCAGGGTGGTCTGGTCCAGATCGACGCCGACCAGTTTCAGGACGCCGCCCAGCGGGGTGTTGCCGTTGGCCCGCAGCAGCTGCGAGCCGACGCTGAACACCGCCAGCGGTGGCGCCCGCGTGGCGACCGCCTGCGCGCGCACCTGCGGCAATCCGCCGGTCTGGCCGAAGAACGGCAGCACCGGGCGTTCGGCACTGACCTTGACCGCGTTGACGGGCGCGCTGGCGGCGCTGTCGACGAAGTGGTCGGCGGTGGTGTGGGTGGGATTCCAGTCGCCGCAGCGCACGTTGAGCGTGCCGGGGAAGCGGTTGGCCTGCACGGCGTTGCTGCGCGCGGCGCTGTTGTCGGCGCGGTCGGCGCTGCACAGGTCCAGCCGCTGCGCGCCGGCCAGCGCGGAGAGGTCGGCGATTTTCTGCACATCGCGCTTGGCCCAGTACAGATAGCCGATTTCGACCAGGCCCAGCATCGTCACCAGGCCGAGCATCACCAGCATCATCGTCACCGACATGCCACCGCGCTGACGGGCGTGGGTATTCATGGGGTCACTCTCCGTTGCCGTCACCAGTGACCTGTTTGCGCACGCTGGTGTCGAGGAACTCCGGGATGGGGTGGGTGAAGCTCTGCAGGTAGCGTGCGTAGCTGAGCGAGGCCTGGTCGCCGAGCATCGGCAGGTGCGCGCCGGCATGGCTGCCACGCGCCTGCAGCTGCAGCAGCGCACGGGTGGTGTCGCCGATCTGCGGTCGATCCGGTATCGGCAGTGGCAGCGGGTCGGTCGGGGGCAGGGGCGGCAGCAGCGGTTCGTACGGGGGCGGTACCGGTGGTGCGGGCGGTGTCGCGGCCATCTCCGTGCGAGGCGGAGCGGTATCGCCCAGCATCTGACCGGTCAGCGGGCGTTGCTGGGCGCCGGCCACGGTACAGGCGAGCAGGCACGTAGCGGCCAGGGCGATACGCAGCGCAGGGGGAGCGAAGGCGGTCATGGCGTGCTCTCGGTGGCGAGGTCGATGCCGCCGAAGCGTTCCAGCATCGACGGGGCAAGGCGGGCATCGGCGCGTGGCGTGCGCGGTGCACCGGCGGCAACCGGTGTGCGCGTGCGCGGCACCTCGGCGATCGTGACCGGTGTTGCGGTGGCAGGCGGCGCACTGGCGATGGGTGCCATCCGCAACTGCTGGGCCAGACGCTGCACTTCGTCGCGTGCGCCCTGCGGCAGGGCAGCGCTGCGCATGATCTGCTCGGCCATCGCAGTGTCGTTGCGCAGCAGTGCCCATACCGCCAGGTTGGCGTTTGCTTTTACATTGCCCGGGGCCAGCTCGGCCGCCTTGGCCAGGGGCTCGCGCGCCTGCCCGAGCTGCCCGGCGCGCAGCCGTGCAAAGCCGAGGTCACCGAGGTAGTCGGTGTTGAGCGGTTGCAATTGCACGGCACGCGCCAGGCTTGTTTCGGCCTGGGCAGCATCACCGGCCCGTGCGGCGATCAGGCCCAGGCCGTGCCAGGCGGCGGCCCCCTGGGGACCATTGGTTAGGCTGGTATAGATGGCCCGTGCGGCCTCCACCTGCTGGGTTTCACGCAGGCCATCGGCCTGCAGCAGGCGCAATGCAGGCGTGTCGCCATAGCGTTGGCGGTAGGCGTCCACGTGCGCCAGCGAGGCGAAGTAGGCGCCCTGGCGCTGCATCTGGCCGATCAGGTCCAGGTACATGCGCTTGTCGTCCTGCGGGGGCGATTCCAGCGGTGCCAGACTGAGCGGATCGGGACGGTAGGCGTTGTGCGCCGAGCCGCAGGCGGTGCATGCAGCCAGCGTGATGAGCAGCAACCAGCAGTGACGCGGTTGGATCGGCATGGTCTTCATCCCAGACGGTTCACGGCATTGGCCAGGGCGATGATCGCCGGGCCGGACAACACCAGCATCAGTGCCGGCAGCAGGGTCAGCATCATCACCACGGTCATCTTGACCGAGAGCTTGCCGACCTTTTCCTTGAGCGTTGAACGGCGCTGTTCGCGCAGGCGCACGCTGAACTGGCGCAGCGGCTCCTGCACCGCGCCGCCGTGTTCGTGCACCTGCAGCATCAGCTGCACCAGGCTGCGCAGGTCTTCGTCATCAAACGACTCGGCCAGCCGCCGCAGCGATTGCTGACGTGTGCGCCCGTGCATGTAGGCGATATTGGCCTGGTGGATTTCGCGGCCGAGCACCGGGATGGCGCTGCGCAGTTTGTCGCCGAGGGTCTGCAGACTCTGGTCCATGCTGAAACCCACGCCCTGCAGCAGGCGCAGCAGGTCGATCAGCAACGGCAGCTCGGCCGACACGCGCTTGCGCAGGCGCGTGGCCCAGGCACGCAGCGCGAACTTGGGCAGCAGTACGCCGACTCCCAGCGCCACGATCATCACCACGATCCGGCTGAGGCCGTCGCCGCTGTAGAAGGCCATGGCCAGCAGCAGGCACAGCACGGCCAGCAGCAGGCGCAGCGCCAGGAAGGTGGCCGTGCCGGCGCGGGTATGCCAGCCGGCCTGGTCGAGCAGCAGGCGATCTTCCGGGGCCAGCAGGGCCGCTTCGAGGCGGCCACCGTTGAAGCGCTCGCCCAGCGTGGCCAGCCACGCCCAGCCGCGCGGACCGGTCTCCGGCGCGGGCGCCGCTGTGGTCGGGCTGGCGGGTTCACGCGGGCCGGCGTCGCGGTTGCGCAGTGCGCTCTGCAGCGTGGCGGCCGTGCGGTTCTGCTGGCCCGTGAGCCACAGCCCGGCCACGCCCAGCAGGCCCAGCCCGAGGGCGAGCAGCAGCAACGCGGCGATCAGCAAGGTGCCGGCGCTCATAGCGAACGGGCCAGGCGATACAGCAGGAAGCCGCCGATCAGTTCGAGCAGCAGGGCCGCACCGAGAATGCGGTGGCCCAGCGGCACCTGCAGCATCGGCTCGAAAAAGTCCGGACTGACAATGGCCATCAGCAGCGCCGACAGCGGCGGCAGCAGGCCGAGCACCCAGGCCGACATGCGCGTTTCGGACGTGGTGGCCATCAGCTCCTGGCGGGCCTGGTCCAGGTCGCGCATGAAGTCGCTCATGCGCTGCAGGATCTGGTCCGAGCGCCCGCCGATGCGGATGCTCACCCCGAGCACCACGGCGAGTACGTCCAGCACGTCCAGCCGGTAGGGCTGCGCGGCCTGGCTGAGGGCGCGGTCCAGGTCCAGGCCACTGCGGGTGCCGGACAGGGTGTCATCGAGCAGACCGCGCAGCGGCATCGGCACCTGCTGGCTGGCGGTCTGGAAGGACATCTGCAGGCTGTTGCCGAGCCCGGTCAGGCGCACCAGGTTGTCGAGGAAGTCCGGCAGCTGTCGCAGCAGGCGGCGTTGYAGGCCGAGGATGCGGCGCGACACCCACAGCCCCAGCAGCAGCGCATACAGGCCGAAGGCGATCGGCCACATCCAGGCGGTGCCGATGCGTGCTGCCGCCAACCAGGCCAGCGCGATGCCACCCAGCAGCCAGAGGATCGGCAGGCGCCAGCCCGGCCGCAGCCCGGCACGTTGCAGCAGCGCATCCCACGGCAGCGCGTCGGGTCGCGCGGTTACGGTCGGCAACGGCGCTGGGTTGGCCGGTCGCGTCGGCATGCCGGCCAGTACCGGCGTGGCCGGGTTGGCGGCCAGGCGCTGTTCGGTGTGCTGCAGCGAGGCGCGCTGGCGTTCGCGGCGGCCCGCGCCCCACCACAGCTCGACGGCTACCGCCACCAGCACCAGCGCCGCACTGCACAGCAGCAGCACCGTGACCATGCTCAGTAAGCTCCGTCCAGTGCTTCGCGCAACTGGCGCCGGAACGGCTCGAGCTTGTGCGAATGCGGATGGAAGCCCAGCCCGACCCAGCGGTCGTGTTCCTTGCCGTCGGCGTCGAGCTGGATTTCGTGGCGGAACATTTCCTGGGTGCTGATCAGGTTGTCGCTGACGCCGGTGATTTCCGTGATCGACACCAGCACGCGTCTACCGCTGCCGAGGCGGGAGATCTGCACGATGAAATCGATGGCGCTGGCAATCTGCCGGCGCAGGCTGTCCTCGCTGCCCTGGAAACCGGCGAAGCCGGCCAGCATCTCGATGCGGTACAGGCAGTCGCGCGGGGAGTTGGCGTGGATGGTGGCCATCGAACCGTCGTGGCCGGTGTTCATCGCCTGCAGCATTTCCAGCACTTCGGCCCCACGCACTTCGCCGACCACGATCCGGTCCGGGCGCATGCGCAGGCTGTTGCGGACCAGGTCGCGGATGCTCACCGCCCCCTGGCCATCGGCACCGCCGATACGGCTTTCCAGGCGCACCACGTGCGGGTGGTTGAGCGAGAGTTCGGCGGTGTCCTCGACGGTGATTACGCGCTCGTCGCCCGGTACGTAGCTGGCCAATGCGTTGAGCAGCGAGGTCTTGCCCGAACTGGTGCCGCCGGAGACCAGGATGTTGCAGCGGCCCAGCACCATCGCGTGCAGCAGCGCCTGCATCGGGCGGTCGAAGGTGCCCATGCGCAGCAGTTCGTCGGGAGTGAACGGATCCTTGCGGAACTTGCGGATGGACACCATCGGGCCATCCACCGCGAGCGGGGAGATGATCGCGTTGAGGCGGCCGCCGTTGGGCAGGCGCGCATCGACCATCGGGTTGGATTCGTCCAGCCGCCGCCCCAGCGGGGCGAGGATGCGGCGCAGGATGCGCAGCAGGTGGCTGTCATCGCTGAAGCGCTGGGTGGCGCGTACCAGGCGCCCGCCCTGGGAGACATGGATGTCCTTGTAGCCGTTGATCAGGATGTCTTCGATGCTCGGGTCATGCAGCAGGTCGTCGAGCGGACCGAAGCCGGTCAATTCCTTGACCAGTGCGCCGGCCACCACCTCCATCTCGGCCTCGTTGACCGGGATGCGCCACTCCTGCACGAAGATCGCGGTCTGGGTGTGCACGTAGCGCGCCACGGTGTCCGGGGCCCACGCATCGATGTCGATGCGCTCGTCCTCGATGCTGTTGAGCAGGTGCTCATGCGCGGCGACGAGCACTTTCTGGTACTCGTCGGACTGCGCGAACGGGGGCGGCGCCGTGTCCACCGGGGCGATGGCCTCGGCGCGCGCATGCAGGGGGGCGAACGGGGTCACTTTGTCTTCCATGGGAGACCACTCAGGCGGAGGACGAGTTTTTCCCGCCACCCGCGCGGCAGGGCGTCGGCAACGGCCGGGTCCAGTCGCGCCAGCAGGGGGGTGAGGGCACGCAGGTAAGGATCGCGCGGCGCATCCTGAAGGAGCAGGTGGCCGTGGTTGGCGCTGCTGCGCAGGCGGTGGCAGTCGGGCAGGGTGGCCAGCAGCGGCACGCCGAAGCGTTCTGCGATCTGCGCCGGTGCCAGCCCGCCGGCTTCGTCGTGGCGGTTGATCACCAGGTGCAGGCGACCATCGCGCGCGCCCAGCGCTTCGAGCTGCTTGAGCGCCAGGTCCAGCGACACCAGTGTGCCGATCGCCTGGTCGGCGACGAGCCAGATGTCATCGGCGCTGTTGAGCAGCGAGCGCGGGATCTGTCGCACGGGTGCGCCGCCAAGATCGCACAGCACCGTGTCGAACACGCCGCGCAGGCGCTGCACCAGCACGGCGGGATCGGCGATGGGGCCGGTATCGCTGCCGGCCGGTTGACCGAGCAACGCCAGCCCACCCGGATGTCGGGTCATCGCGGTGCGGGCGAGGGTGGCGTCGATGCGGTTGGCGTTGCGCAGCGCATCGTCGTAATGGAACTGGCTGTCCAGATTGAGGTACAGCGCCGCGTCGCCCGCCGGCTGGCCCAGGTCGAGCAGCAGCAGGCTGTTGTCGTGCTGCGACGGATCGGGGTCGGTACTGGACGTGGCGCCGGGATGGCCGAGCTGTTGCGCCAGCACGCCCACATGGGCGGCCAGGGTGCTGCTGCCCACGCCGGCGCGTACACCCAGCACCAGCACCAGCCGCGCCTTGTGCGCCGGTTCGGGCGCCACGCTGCGGACCGGCGCGCTGCCGCCGGCGCGGCGCAAGACGGCATCGATGTCGGCGGTGGACGCCTCCAGGTCGAGGATGTCGCGCACGCCTGCGCGCAGCGCGGCCACTACGCCATCCAGCTGGTCCGGGGCGGTGGAGCCAACCGCCACCAGTGACAGATCGGGCAGCGTGCGTTGCAGATGCCGGGTCAGATCGGTGGTTGCGGCCGCCTGTTCGCGGCGGAAATCCAGCAGCACGATGCAGGTGCCGTTGCGCCGATACACATCCAGCGCGAGCGTCGAGCCGCGGCTGTCTTCCCACTCCACGCGGGTGCCGACCGGCAGCTTGGCGCCGAGCGCTGCCAGCAGGTCACGGTTGGGGGCGACCAGCACCAGGGTCATCGGCGGCGCCATCGGGTGCAACAGCGGGATCGAGGCGGAGGACATGCGGGGCGGGCTCCTGGCATCGGCTCAGCGCGAGAAGCCGGGCAGCTGGTCGGACGAGGCCGGGCTGAGCAGCCAGGCACCCCACACCGGCAGGTTCGGCTTGGCTTCGCGGTCCCCCGGCAGCGGTACCACGGTGTCGCGGGCCAGCGGTTGCACCAGGCGCGGGGTGACGATGATCACCAGTTCCTTCTCCTCGCGTTTGTAGCTCAGGCTGCGGAAGAACGCGCCGATGATCGGCAGGTCGCCCAGCAGCGGAATCTTGTCGACGTTGGAGCTGACGGTGTTGCTGACCAGTCCACCGATCACGAAGGTCTCACCATCGCCCAGTTCCACGGTGGTGTCGGCGCGACGGGTGGTGATGGAGGGGATCTGCACACCGTTGTAGGAGACACCCGCAGCGTAATTGAGGTCGCTGGCTTCCGGGGCGACCTTCAGCGCGATCCGGTTCGGACCGAGCACGGTCGGGGTGACGGTCAGGCCGATGCCGAACGGCCTGAAGGTGACGGTGGTGGTGCCCAGACCCTGGGGTTCCAGGATCGGCAGCTCGCCACCGGCCAGGAAGCTGGCGCTCTGACCGGACAGGGCGACCAAGGTGGGTTCGGCCAGCACGCGCGCCATGCCGTTGCTCTGCAGCAGGTCGATGTTGGCATCCCAGCCATGGGTGAGCGACTTGAACACCAGCCCGAACGCAGAGGACAGCGGGTTGTTGACCACCGGCACGTCGGGGTCGGTGCCGACCGGGGCGACGCCGGGCAGGGTGCCGCCGGGCCGGGTGATGCCATAGAAGAAGCCATTGTTGCGGTTGGCAAAGCTCATCCCGATCTGCCGCAGCACCGACTTGTTGAACTCCACCACCTTGACCTCCACCTGGACCACACCGCCACTGGCAATCGTGGACGCATCGGCGAGCTGGCCGTCCTTGCCCAACGCCATGCTGGCGGCCTTGCGGGTCTGCTCATGGTCCAGCAGGTCTGCCGCACTCCCTTGCAGCAGACCCTGGCCATCCTGCAGCGTGAGCTGCAGGTCTTGCGACGGCGGCAGCGCCCCCTGGACCGCGCTGCGCACATCGATCTGCATCCGTTGCGGCTCGCTCTGCTGGCGGCGCCACACCAGCAGGGTGGTGGTGCCTGGCGCCTTGCCCACCAGCAGCGCCTGGCGCTTGCCGCTCAGCATCACCACGTCGGCCACGCTGGGATCGGCGATGGCCACCCGCTCCAGATCGGCCGGCAGCGTCCACGGCCGTTGCTCGCGCGTCTGCAGGACCACATCGGCGTTGGCCATGCCCAGCACCGGGCAGGTGCCCAGCAGCAGCGCCAGCAGCAGGCGCGCCGGCCAATGACGTGAGGTGCGGTACAGACGGGCATTGCAGGGCGTCATGGAGTCTCTCGGTCGGGCTCAGGGCGAGCGGCTGTGGGAGGAAACATCGCCGCGGATGATTTCGACACCGCGATCCAGGCGCGGGGTGGCCCGCGGTGCGCTGGCACGGACCGGCATCGGCGCGCGCGCGGCGTGCGTCGCGCGGCCGGCCAACGCGTCGCTGTCGATGCCGGCGTAGGCATCGTTCTCCGGCGACTGCAGCGCCAGGCGTTGTTCCGGGCTGAGCTCGCGTCGCGCGTCGAGTACGCCGCCGGGCTGGGCGAACAGGCTCTGGTCGGGCTGGCCGACATCGGCCGGATTGCGCAGTGCCAGGAACAACCGGCCCTGCTGCGCACCCAGCAACAGGCGGTTGGCCTCGGCCACCGGCACGGCCAGCACCGCGCTGCGGATGGGCGCGTTGGTGCTGTTGCCGCTGTTGCTGCCACTGGACGCGGACGCTCCCTGGATGTCCTGTGCGCGGCTGTCGTTGGCGCCCGGTGCGGCGTCGTTGGCCGCGGTGCTGGGCTGGCCAGGCGCGCTGTCGGCGGCGCCGTAGCTGAGCACGCGCAGCCGCGACAGCAGCAGCCGTGCCTGCGCCTGGCCGTCGGTGTTCATGCCCGGCGGCGCGCGCAGGTTGAGGAACACATCGACATAGTCACCGGGCAGGATGCGGTTGCCGGCGGCGACCAGTTCGTCCACCGGCACCGCCAGCGCGCGCTCACCCGGATTGAGCCGGAGGGCATAACCCTGCGCCATCAGCGCGCTGTTCAAGGCGGTGCCGGCGGCGATATCACGCACCGGCACCGCGCCGGAGGCGTCGGCGATGTTTGCGTAGCCACCGACCGGTGCCTGCGGGGCCGCGCCGATGCGCAGGTCCGATGCGGCGATCGGGCGGCCGGCGGGCAGGCGGGTAGCGGCTTCCACCACCGGCCAGTGCTGCGGCTGGCCATCCACCTGGGGCGCTGGCGCGGCCACGCTCTGCGCCGGACGCCGGCTGACCAGAAACGCCACCAGCGCCAGCACCAGCGCCAGCGCGATCAATGCGACAGCGGCGATGCGGGTCAACTTGAGCATGCAGACTCCGGGCAAGGGGCGCGTCGCATCACGGCGTGCCCAGGTCGAGCTGGGCCACCGCAGTACTGCGGATCGGCTGGGTGATCAGCCAGCCGTAGACGCGGCCGGTGCCGGGCAGGAAGGGTTTGCTGCTGTAGTCGTAGCTCACCGACACCTGGATACACTGCGCACTGGCCAGCCCTGCGCAGGGCGCCGGTGCGGAGACCACGATCGGCGGCGCGCCGGCGGTACTGCAGTTGGCCGGTTGGCCGGCGAAATTCAACAGCCACTGCAYCGAGCGCTGTGCGGCCTGACAGGCGGCGACCCGGCGCTCGCTGGTGCTGGCATAGCGCAGCGAGGCGCGCGCGCCTTCGGCCGAGGCCAGGGCCAGGGTCTGCTGGGCGGCCATGATCATCACCCCGGTGTAGGTGAGCATCAGCAACGGCACCAGGCCCAGGATCAGCATGAAGGCGAATTCGATGGTGACCACGCCGCGCTGTCGCGCGCGGTCGGTGCGATGGAGGGTATGGCGGCTCATGGGCCTGCTCCGTAGGTGCTCCAGGCGATGAAGCCCAGCGTGGTGAAGGCAAGGTAGGCCGCGTACGGAATGCCGACCCGGCCCTGTCGCGAGGCGTGGATGCGGCGAGCCGTCGGGCGCGCCTGCCAGTGCTGCTGTGCGCGTGCATGCAGCCATTGCGCACGCAACGGCAGCGTGGCGCGCAGGCCGGGCGCGAGGAGCACGCACAACGCATGCGCACCGGCCATCAGGCTGCTGATCACCCAGATCGGCAGCAGCGCCGGGGCGCCCAGCAGCAGGCCAAGTACGGCGAAGTACTTCACGTCGCCGGCGCCCATCCAGCCCAGCAGGTAGAACGGCAGCAGCGCTGCCAGACCCACCACCAGGCCGGCCAGATGCGTGCCTGGGAACGTGCCCGCGCCGCTGCCCCATGTCCACAGCAGCCATCCCAGTGCGGTCGCGCCGACGCACGACAGCCAGCGGTTGGACACGCGCCGCGCATACAGGTCGCTGATCGCGACCTGTGCACTCAGCAGCAGGGCCAGGACGGGCAGCAGTGACATCCGATGGGTCCTCCGTGATAGCGCATCGAACCGGGGAACAGCGGTAAACCGTTGGCATCGCCGCAGGCGCACAGCCTGCAGTCGCAGTGCTTGCGGGAGCGCGGCGCCGATCAGCCGGTCGACGGGGCGCTGCCACCGCCGGCGCTTTCAACCAGTGTTTTGAGCTTGGCGAACAGCGAGGTGAACATATCGCTGAGGCCGGTCTTCGCGGCGACCACCAGGACGCCGGCGATCACGGCGGCGAGGATGCCGTATTCGAGCGCGGTGACGCCGTCTTCTTCGGCGAGGAAACTGCGGATGGAGGCTTTCATGACGGTCTACTCCCTGTTCCGGTCAATCAATGGGACTGCCTGCGTATGGATGGGGGATCTCCGGCTCCGCCGGATCCATCCTGTGGCCTGCGCGCTCCGTGCGCAGGAAGCGGCCGCGCCTGCGGCCGCAGGCCTACTTGGGCATTGCCAGGCAGGCCATGTGCGGGAAGGGCGGAGCAGGCAGCGTCGCACCGCGCGGCGTCTTCGCCAGCGCATGTTGATTTGGGAACAGCGTCACATCCCTGAGCGTCTGCATTGCTTCCCCCTGTCGTGCATACCCGGTTTCCGCCATGGAACTGCCGGGATGCGTGCCTGCCGGAAAGTCCGGCGCGATCAACAGTATTCAATTCAATCATAGGCAGCGATGCGTTCGACTTTAACCGCTGCGGCTCGCCCTTTATCCATGCGTGGGCGTTGACCAACATTTAATGTTTATAAAGTGAAAGAGGTGTGTTTATAGCGTGATGAGGGGGTGATGAGGGATTTCTGGCGCGTAGTTTAGACCGTTCCAAGCTGTTTCAAGGCGTTTTCTTCACGCGCAGAGCCCGCTGCGGCGGTGGGTTTACCTTCCGGCGAGTTCATGCATACTTGCCGAAAATGCGCATCGATAATCGGGCGTCGACCCGCGCGCAATATGCAGGAAGGACATTTCATTGTTTCCCGTTGCCGCGCTGGCGGCCGGTGGCGGGTTTATGCAGGGCATTGGCCGAGGACATTCAGGACGAAACGGGCGCAGCCGGTTTGACCGGCGTCGCGCGCATCCAGGCGCAAGGGGGCATCACTGTCATGGTAGATGGTGTAGTGGACGACAACGGCGACGGCGCGCTCAGGCCTTATGACCTGGCCACGCTGAGCGGCGTGCTGCGCGTCTGCGACCTGGAGATGGTCCTGCTGGACGGCAACGGTCCGCGCGCGAGCCTGCATTCGCGCGTGCACGACGAGGCCCTGTTCTGCACCGCGCAGTGCGGCTTCCATTTCCGTGGGCGCTTCATGCTGCCGCAGGACTGGTGCCTGCTGGGCTTCATCCACGCCACCGAGGAAGGTCAAAGCTGGTGCCACGGCATCCCACTCAGTGCTGGCATGGCCGTCACCGTGCTGCCGGAGGGCATCAGCGAGTTCACGCTTAGCGCGGGTACGCATCTGAGCCTGCTGCTGGCGCCGATGCAGCGCGTGCAGCGCAAGCTGACCGAACTCAGCCTGCGCAACACGTTGCCGTCGGGGCAGGCGCTGTCGCTGTTCAACGTGGATTGCGCACCTGGCGGGTCGGCGCTGCCGCAGCGCTATGCCGACCTGCACGAACACCTGGCCCAACCGGGCGGGCTGCTGCCTGCCGATGCGGTGGAATCGGTGTTGCACGCGCACATCCATGCACTGCTGGGCGCCGGCAGCGAGGACCGGCCATCCAATACGCGCGCCCGCCGTGCGCATTACCTGATCGCGCAGCGCGCCGAGAATTTCATGCGGCTCAACCTGCGTCGCTATATCTACATGCATGAAATCTGCGACGCCGCAGGCGTCAGTGAGCGCGCCCTGCGCTACGCTTTCGAGGACTTGTTCGGCACCTCGCCAAACCGCTATCTGTCGATGCTGCGCCTGTGCGCGGCCTGCCGTGGGTTGTCGATGGCAGACTCGAGCCGCAAGTCGGTCAAGGCGGTGGCGCTCAGCTGTGGCCTGTGGGATCTGTCGCGGTTTGCCGACAACTATCGGCGCGTGTTCGGCGAGCTGCCGCGCGACACGCTGATGCGTGCGCCGGCCCAGATCGGTAGCCCCGCCTGATCGTTTCACCCCTTTGCCTGCGCTGCCGCCGCCCGCCATGCACGTTTCCGGCAATCTGCCGGAATTGCGCATGCCGCTGCCGGTTATCGTTCTTGTCTTGCCGGAACGCACGCATGTGCTGCCGGAATGAAGTGCCCCGCCGATGACGTGGCGACTGTAATGACATCCAAGTGCCGCAAGGCATGGCTGATGCAGTCCACATCGTCCGTACACGGGGGAATACCTGATGAACCGTATTTTTCGACTGGTCTGGAGCCACCGGCTGAATGCCCTGGTGGTCGTCTCCGAAGTGGCCACCTCACGCGGCAGCCTGGTGGCCGGCCCCGTCGTGGTGCATCTGAAGGTCCCGCTCTCCCTGCTGTCGATGGGCCTGGCACTGGCCCTGTGCAGCGGCACGGCACTGGCCAGTGAAAGCCAGACCCGCAGCGACCTGGATGCCCTGACGGCCAAATACGCGCCGCTGCCGGTCAAGGTGGATGCGGACACCGCGCTGGCAGCGGTGGTGCGTACCCGCGACAGCTCCCCCGCGCTCAGCGCCGATGCCAATGTCAATCTGAACCTGGGACTCGGCAAGGCCGCCGGTGGGGCGAACGCGTTGTTGGGTGTGCAGGTTGGCAGCAGCGTGCAGGCGGCACTGCCGCGGCAGGTCGCCGTGCCGGGCGCGACGGCGACCGCCGCGACCGCGCTGGGGGTTTCGGTCGGCGGCACGCCGGTCCTGAAGCTCGACAACGGCGTCCATGCGGCGGTGGCGGTGGCGCCGAAGCCGTCGGTGCAGGCCAAGTCGACACTGACCACGAGCGCTACCGTGGACACGCTGAAGCTGGAGGACGCAGCGAGCGCTGGTGCGGCCGCGACGGTCGACGCCGGCACGGGTCATGCGCTGGCCGCGCAGGTCGATGGCAAGGCGCACGTGGACACGAGCGTGGCGATCGGCGCCCGCGAAACCGTCAGCGCTGGCGTGGACGACGCGGTCAACGCGACCCTGGTGACCGGCGTTGCCGGTGGCGTGAAGGTGGATGCGCTGGCGCATGCGGTGGTCGATGCCGACCGCAACCAGAAACTGGTGGATGCCAACGCGGGCCTGATGCAGACCAGCGCGTTGACGCTGTCGCCGACCGCAGCCTCCGGCGGTCTCCTCGGCGGGGTGGGCGACCTGCTCGGCGGCGTCGGCAACACGGTGGGCAATGTCGTGGGCGGGGTCACCGACACGCTCGGCAACGTCGTCGGCGGTGTCAGCAATACCGTCGGCAATGTGGTCGGTGGCGTGGGCAACACGGTCGGCAACATCGTCGGCGGCGTAGGCGGGGTGATCTTCCCGGCGCCGACCTCGCTGCCGCCGGGGCATCCCAAGGCACCGGCACCGGCCGATCCCAATGCCGGGCTGATCATCGGCACCGGCGGCCTGGTGGGCTCGCTGTCCAAGCTGGTCGGCCCCACCGCGCAGGGCCTGCTTGGTGGCGATGGCTACGTGCGCAACGGCAACCTGGCCGTCAACAGCGCCAATGTCATGCAGACCTATTCGGTGACCAACGTACTGGGTCTGCCGGTGGTGAACCTGACCCCAGCCGGCACGCTGCTGAACGGGCTGGGCGGCGCCGCCACCGGTGGCAGCTCGCACCTGACCCTGATCGGCGGTGTCACCTCCGACAGCTACATCTACAACATCAACAACGGCAATCCCAACGGCCTGCTCGGCCTGTTGCTGCCCGACCAGGCGCCGGGCTGGTCCAACAAGTGCGTGGACCTGCTGGTGGCCAGCATCGATTGCTGGGCGGTCAACGCCGCGCAGGATTACCAGGTGCTGGTCGGCGACGGCGCTTATGCCAATGGCTCGCGCGAAGTGGTGATCGGTGCGAATGCGCGCCACGAGCTGGCGCAGGTGGATGCCAACGTGGCCTTCCCCGGGGCGGGGCAGAACGATCCGAACGACCCCACCGGCGTGCCCACCGCCGACTACGCCGCGCGTATGGGCCACTCGGTGGTGGTCGGCGACAGCGCCAAGGGCACGGCCAACGGTCAGGTGCTGCTGGGCGCGGAGGCGACCTCCACCCAGGCCAACAGCGTGGCACTGGGCTACCGCACGGTGGCCAACCGCGGCGCGCAGGCCAGTTACAGCGCGTATGGCCTGAACACGCCGCAGATCTCCGCRGGCGAAGTCTCGGTCGGTTTTGCCGGGGGCGAGCGCCAGATCACCAACGTGGCGGCCGGCAGCCTGGCCACCGACGCGGTCAACGTCGGCCAGTTGCAGGGTGCGATCAACCAGATCGATGCGCTGGACGGCTTCGCGGTGACCTACGACGACGACGGCGCCGGTGGCGCCAACTACCGCCGCATCACGCTCGGCGGCGGCACCGGGACCACCACGCTGGGCAACCTGGCCCCGGGCGCGATCGGGGTGGCCAGTACCGAAGCGGTCAACGGCGCGCAGCTGTTCTCCAGCAACCAGGCGATCGTCGACTACTTCGGCGGGCTGACCGCGTTCGACCCGGCCACCGGCGCCTGGACCGCGCCGAGCTTTGCGATCACCACCGTGTCCAACGGCGGCGCGATCGCCCAGGGCGTGTACGACAACGCCACCGACGCGTTCTCGGCGGTGGACGGTTCGCTGGTCAACCTCAACAGCCAGATCACCGATATCCGCAACGGGGTCGGCAGCAAGTACCTCAAGGTCAATTCGATCGGGCTGGCCGCAGCTGCGGCCGGGCTGGACAGCATCGCGGTGGGGACGGGCGCCTCGGCGACGGCCGCCAACGCCATCGCCGTCGGTGCCGGTGCCGTGGCCGACCGCGTCGGTACGGTGTCCGTGGGCGCGGTGGGCAGTGAGCGCCAGGTGGTGAATGTCGCCGCCGGTACGCTGGCCACCGACGCGGCCAACATGGGCCAGTTGCAGGCATCCGAGCAGGGCGCACTGCGCTATGACGAAAACCCCGACGGCAGCGTCAATTACGCCAGTGCCACGCTCGGCAATGGCACCGGCACCACCCGTCTGGGCAATCTCAGCGCCGGTGCGGTGACTGCAGTAAGCACCGAGGCCATCAACGGCGCGCAGCTGTTCAATGCCAGCCAGGCGTTGGCCACGCATCTGGGCGGCGGCGCGGCGGTGGACGTCAACGGCGTGCTCAGCGCGCCCACCTACACGATCAACGCGGTGTCCAGCACGGGCCAGGTGACGGCGGGTGACTATAGCGATGTGGGTACGGCCTTCGACGCGGTCAGCCAGTCGCTGGCCAATGTCGCCGACCAGACCGACGCGGTGGACAAGCTGGCGGTGAAATACGACGTCGATGGCGCCGGCAACGCCACCGACACGGTCACCCTGACCGGCACCGGCGGCGGTGCGGCGGTGGCGCTGACCAACCTGGCCGACGGCAACGTGCTGGCCGGCAGCCGCGATGCGGTGACCGGCAACCAGCTGTTCCAGACCAACAACGCGATCATCGGCTACTTCGGCRGCACCACCAGCTTCGATCCCGCCACCAACCTGTGGACCGCGCCGACCTTCAGCATCTCCTCCATCGCCACCGATGGCAGCGTGCTGAGCAACGACTACAGCAACGTCACTGTTGCCTTTGCCGCCGTCGACGATTCGCTGGTCAGCCTCAACACCCGCATCAGCCAGATCCAGCCGGGCGCGGCCAACCCGTTCGTGCAGGTCAACTCGACCAAGACCGCTGCCAGCGCGACCGGCGCCAACAGCGTCGCCATCGGTCCGGTGGCCTCGGCCAGCGGCAGTGGCAGCACCGCCATCGGCGATGGCGCCAGCGCCAGTGCCGACAACAGCGTCGCGCTGGGCGCCGGCTCGATGGCCAGCGTGGGCGCGCAGAGCGGCTACACCGCTGCGTATGGCGCGGCCGGTGGCAGCAACTCGGCAGGTGAAGTGGCGGTGGGCAGCACCGGTGGCGAACGCAAGGTGACCCACGTGGCCGATGGCTCTGACCGCTACGACGCGGTCAACGTCGGCCAGCTGCAGAACGGCGTGACCTACGCCATCGACCAGTCCAAGGCCTACACCGACACGCAGATCAACAACATCAACAACGGCACCTCGGGCATGTTCCAGGTCAACAACAGCAACAACCTGGCCGCGCCGGCGGCGACCGGTGCCAACGCGGCCGCCGGTGGCGTCGGCTCGACCGCCGCCGGGGCCAACAGCACCGCATTGGGCAATGGTGCCAGCGCGCAGGCCAGCAACACGGTGGCGCTGGGCGCGGGATCGGTGGCCGATCGTGACAACACGGTCTCGGTCGGCAGCGCCGGTGCCGAGCGCCAGATCACCCACGTCGGCGATGGCAGCGCCGCCACCGACGCGGTCAACGTGCGCCAGCTGCAGGCCTCGCAGCAGGGCACGATCCGCTACGACACCACCGTCAACGGCGCCACCAACCTCAACAGCGTCACCCTGGGCAGCACCAGCACCGGGCCCACCACCGTGCGCAACGTCGCTGCCGGTACCGCCGGCACCGATGCGGTCAACGTGGACCAGCTGCGTGCGGGGATGAACCAGAGCCTGGACTGGTCCAAGGCCTATACCGACGAGCGCTTCGATTCGTTCGACCGCAACCTGCGCCGCACCGATGACCGTGCCTCGGCCGGCGTTGCCGCCGCGATGGCGGTGGCCGGGTTGCCGCAGCCCTATGAAGCCGGCCGCAGCATGGCCGCGGTCGCCGCCGGCAGCTACAACGGCGAATCGGGCGTGGCGGTGGGCATCTCGGGAGTGTCCGAAGGCGGTCGGTGGATCTACAAGGTGGCCGGTACCACCAACAGCCGCGGCGAAGGCGGTGTCTCGGTCGGCGCCGGCATCCAGTGGTGATGCCGGAATCGCGAGCACTCTGCAGTGATCGTTCCCGGTGACCGCCGTCGGCGGCGCCGGGGATTCCAGCGCGGCTCCGCGCACAAGGGGGAATCCATGTCCGCAGCATCCAACACCCATGACCCGGCGCCGTTGCTGCGGTCGCTGTGGTTGTGCCTGGCGGTGCTGCTGTTCAGCGCCTGCGCCAGCGGCGGCAAGCACAAGCAGGTGCTCAGCGCCGAGACGATGCCCGGCACGCAGGACGGCGAGGTGGCCTTCCCCGATCCGGGGCGCGCCACGCTCAAGGAAGGCCTATTTGTCGACCTGGACAACCTGCGCCTGTTCGCGCGCGGGATGAGCAAGCGCCAGCTCCACACGCTGTTGGGCACGCCGCATTTCGGCGAAGGAATGTGGGGCGTGCGCGAGTGGAACTATCTGTTCAACTTCCGCAGCACACCAGGTGGGGACTACTTCACCTGCCAGTTCCAGGTGCACTTCGACAGCAAGGGCATCGCCCAGGCCGGCTACTGGAAGCCGCAGGCCTGCGCGGCGCTGCTGCAACCGCCGGAACCCCCGCCGCCGCCGCGTCCGGCACCGATGTCGGCCGAGCCGGTGCGGCTATCGGCCGATGCGTTGTTCGGTTTTGATAGTGCGGTGCTGACCGATGTGGGTCGGCGTAGCGTGGAAGGATTGCTGCAGCAGGTGCGCAGCGCCAGCCAGACCCGGACCATCCAGGTGCTGGGCTACACCGATCGCATTGGCAGCGACAGCTAAAACCTGCTGCTGTCGCAACGGCGTGCAGATGCGGTTCGCGATGCGCTGGTGCAGGGCGGGGTGCCCGCTGCGGCGATCATTGCCGAAGGACGCGGCAAGTCCGACCCATTGGTGCAGTGCATGCAGGGCGACCGCCAGGCGGTGATCGCCTGCCTGGCACCGAATCGCCGTGTGGAAATTTCTGGTCTGGTGCAGCCCCGCTGAGCCGTTGCGCGGCCGGTGGCCGCGCGTCCTCCCCCCGTCTGGCTCCGGATGGATGCGGTTGGTCCGCATCGATCGGAGCGGCTTTTGACCTGGCTCGTCGCCCCCGCGGGATGTCTCCCCCGTCATCGCACTGGGGCGGCGGGCCAGGTCACCCTCTGGATGAACCTGCCCGAGCCCCCGTGCCGTTGCGTGACGGTTACGGCATCAGCACCTTGTCGATCACGTGGATCACGCCGTTGCTCTGACGCACATCGGCGATGGTGACGTGCGCGGTGTTGCCCTTGCTGTCGGTGACGGTGATGCCCTTGCCGACCTGGCGAGCGGTCAACGCTTCACCCTGCACGGTGGTCAACGACGCCTTGCCGCCGCCTTGCTTGATCTTGGCCAGAAGCGCGGTGCTGTCCACGTTGCCCGGCACGACGTGATAGGTGAGCACCTTGGTCAGGTCGGCCTTCATGTCCGGCTTGAGCAGGCCGTCGACGGTGCCCTTGGGCAGTGCGGCGAAGGCAGCGTTGGTCGGGGCGAACACGGTGAACGGGCCCGGGCCCTTCAGTGTTTCCACCAGTCCAGCGGCCTTCACTGCGGCGACCAGCGTGGTGTGGTCCTTGGAATTGACGGCGTTGTCGATGATGTCCTTGTTGGCGTACATCGCCGCACCACCGACCATCGGGTTGGCGGATTTGGTGGCCATCGTGGTAGCGGGCTTGGCCATCGGCGCCTGCGCGAACGCGAGCGGGGCGGTGGCGGTGGAAAGGCAGGCAAGCAGGAGCAGACCGGTGAACGAGGATTTCATGTGCTTCTTCCCGACAGTGGCGTCCAAGTGACGCATCGGTATCTACGCGGGGAGCGACGCACCGGATGCAGTGCCACGCACATTCTTTTTTGTGTGACGGGCAGGTGAGGGCGCTTCAGCCCTCACCACGTGCGCTGGTGATGGTGGCGCCTTCGCGCATCACCAGGGTCACCGGGGTCTTTTCGACCACCTCCAGCAGGCGCTGCCACTGCGCATCACTGAGTGTCGCGCTGGCATGCAGGATGCGATGCACCACCAGCTTGCCGGCCGCATCGCGCGCGGACGACAGCTCGGCGCGGAACTCGCCCAGCACCCAGCCTTTCTTTTCCGCATACATGCGCAGGGTGATCGCGGTGCACGCCGACAGCGCCGCCAGGTACAGATCGAATGGCGCCATGCCGGCGCCCTGGCCGCCGAGCGTGGCCGGCTCATCGGCGATCAGCTCATGGGCACCACTGTGGATGCGGTGGCGGTAGTTGCTGCCGTCGGTAACGATCTGGACCTGTGCCATGCGGGATGCCTGCCGGGAGCGGTGAGAGGCGCAGGATGGCATGAGCACGGCTCACGATGCCATCACGGCCCTGCTCGCATCGTCAGGCCGTTGCGACCGGTGTGAACCGTATCCTTTTCACCAAGGAGCCTGCGTCATGAAAGCGTTCGCCATTGCCGTCCTGGCCAGTTCACTGGTCGCCTGCGCCTCCACGCCGACGGTCAACACCGACTACGACAGTGCCGCTACCTTCGCCTCCTACACAACCTACTCGTGGGCGATCAAGCCCCAGGCCAGCTCACCGCTGGTGCAGCAGCGCGTGGTGGCGGGCATCAATGCCCGTCTGCAGGCCAAGGGCCTGCGCGAAACACCGCAGGGCGGTGACATCGCCCTCGCCGCGCACATCATGACGACGCAGCGGCAGACGTTGGACACGTTCTACACCGGCAGTGGCATGGGCGGTTGGGGCTGGCGCGGGGGCTGGGGCGGCGGCATGGGCAATGCGACCACCACCGTGCGCACCTATCAGGTAGGCACGCTGGTGGTAGACATGTTCGATACCCGCACCCAGCAGGCGGTGTGGCGCGGCACCGCCAGCGGCACCGTGCCCACTTCGCCGGCGAAGGTCAACGCGGCGATCGAAACCGGCCTGGACAAACTCTTTGCCGCCTATCCGCCAGGGGCGACGGCCCCGCGTCGATGACGGCGCGGTGGTCGGCCGCCGGACTACGGCGCCCGTTTGGGATCGCCGCCACCGGCGGCGATCCAGGCATCCACCGCCTGCGCCACCACGGTCATCGGCATCGCGCCGTTGCCGAGGATCAGATCGTGGAAGGCGCGGATGTCGAAGCGGTCGCCGAGTTGCGTACGCGCTTTCTCGCGCAGCGCAAGTAGCCGCAGCTGGCCCATCTTGTAGGACGAGGCCTGGCCCGGCTGGACCAGGTAACGGTTGATCTCCACGCGTACATCGCCGGGCGTCATGCCGGTCTTGTCCTGCAGGTAGGTGGCCGCCTGTTCGGGCGTCCAGCGCTTGCGGTGCAGGCCGGTATCCACCACCAGCCGCACCGAGCGGAACATTTCCGCCTGCAGGCGGCCCAGGTCGCCGGCCGGGTCATCCTTGTAGATCCCGGTCTCGGCCATCAGCTGCTCGGCATACAGCGCCCAGCCCTCGCTGAAGGCGCTGGGATTGAGGCTGCGGCGCAGCAGCGGCAGGTCGGTCAGCGTCTGCCCGATCGAAATCTGGAAGTGATGGCCCGGCGCGCCCTCGTGGTAGGTGAGGGTAGGGATGCTCCAGCGCGTGTTGGAGTCGATGTCGCCCAGGTTGATGAAGAACGTGCCCGGCCGCGAGCCGTCCATCGCCGGTGGGTAGTAGTAGCCGCCCGGCGAGGTCTTCTGCATGTGCGTCGGCACCGGCTGTACCACCAGCTTCTGCGGCGGCAGATGGCCGAACCAGCGCGGCAGGATCGGGTCCAGGTCACGCAGCCGCTGCTCGATGTCGCCCAGCAGTTCCCTGCGGCCGGCATCGCTGTCGGCGTACCGGTAACGCGGATCGTCGCGCAGCTGCTGCACGCGCGCGGCCACGCTGCCCTCGCGCAGGCCGAGCTGGGTAAGCCGCGCATCCATCGCCTTTTCCACGCGCGCCACTTCATCCAGGCCGATCTGGTGGATCGCATCGGCGTCCAGGTCGGTGCTGGTGTACCAGCGCAGCGCCGCATCGTAGTAGGCCTTGCCCTGTGGCAGCGCCCACACGCCCTTGTTGCCCAGGTGCCTGGCCTGCAGCGCCTGCACATCGGCCAGCAGACGCTGGTAGCCGGGGTTCACCGAGGTCTGCACGGCCATGCTGGCCTGCGCGAGCAGTTCGGCACGCCGCGCCGGTGCGATTGCCGCCACTTTCTCCAGTTTGCGTTGCAGCGACTGCACCCACAGGCTGTCCTTGGGCGCGGGCGCCAKCAGCGTGCGGAACTGCTCGGCCGCGCCCTGCAGCGCCACCTCCGGCGGCACCACGCCCTGCGCGGCCTGCATGTCCACGTTGGCGCGCACCTGGTCCAGCTTGGGGCCCATCGCCTGCAGCCGCGCGATGTAGCTGCGGGCGCTGGCCTCGTCGGTGACCGCGTGCTGGTTGTCCATGAACTGCGGCAGGTTCACCGGCAGGCTGAACAACTGGTCCACCGCGTAGGTGCTGCCGCCCACCGGCAGCCACGCGGCCGCCCACGGCACCGCCATCAGGTCGATCTGCGCCTGGTAGAACCAGCGCGCCAGGCCGTCGCTGAGCTGTTGCTGCGGATCCAGTGGGGCGCCGTGCCAGTCCTTGATCGCGGCGAGGTTGTCGGCCAGGAAGCGCCGGTTGACCTCACGCTGGGCCAGCGACACATCGGTGAGCTGGCTGGAGAAGTCGGCACCGTCGCCGCTGATGCCCAGCATCGTGCGCAGTTCCGGATCGGCATTGATGGCGGCCATGGTCTGTGCATCGAGCAGGCCATTGAAGGAAACGGCAGCAGGTGTACCGGCAATGGCGGGGGCCTGTGCCTGCGCGGCCGGCACGGTCAACGTGAGAGGTGAGGCCAGGGCGACGGACAGCAGCAGGGGCAGGGTGGCAGGCTTGTGCGCAAACACGAGCTATCTCCGGTGGCGGGCGGTGTGCGCGCAGGCTACGCCAGGCGCGCAGGCCGCGCATCTGCGACGGGTCACGCGGTCGCCGGGGCGGGCGGGCGCACATTGCCGTGCTACGACCCGCCCCGCCATACATGCGCGCTTTATCGGCACCGTCAACCCGCGCGTCGCTCGAAACCATCGCTGCTCCATGCCTCGCTGTCCACGCCGTGATGGATCACGAAYAGGCCGTCCGGATCGTAACGGCGCTTGGCTGCCAGCAGGCGCGGGTAGTGTGGCCCCCAGAACGCCTGCTGCCAGTCTTTCTGGAAGTAGTCACACTCGGACACATAGGTAGGCGCCTGCGGCGCCACCGCGCTCAAGGCTGTATAGGCGCGGCTCACCCGTAGCGCGCCATGGCGCGCCTCCGGCGCGTTCACCGCCCCGCCGCAGCCGGGGTACACCGGGCCGCCGGCGTTGCCGATCAGCGCCAGTGCGAAGGCATCCAGCACCGCCGGATGGGTGGCGGTGGCAGCGCTGGCGGCGAGGGCATCGGCCGGTGCGCCGAACAGGCCCTTGTTGCAGTGCAGGCCCACGTCCATATGTTCGGCCGCTGCGCAAAGCGCGTCGGCGGCGTTCTCTATGCGGTCCTCGCCAAGCAATGCCGAGGGCAGCCATGCCGAGGCGTAGCCGTGCAGGAACCAGCCCACCTGGCCCTGGTCGCCCTTCCACAGCATGTGCGTGGGCGGCGCGCCGTCGCGGGTGTCTTCGGCGATGATCTGCGGTGCGTGCTGGCGGAAGAAATCGGCATTCCAGAAATCCCGCGCCGGCATTGCCAGTGCCTGCAGCGGCTCTCTGACGGTGTAGTCCGCACGTGCCTGGATCCACGCCAGCAGCGGCTGCCAGGTTGCTTCGGCCGTCTCGCGGTCCAGCCCCTGGAACACCATCGAGATGGACAGCACGCGCTCGCCGCCGAAGGTAATCTGCTCCCCCCAGTGCGGATTGCACAGGGCGTCGCGGTAGAACCGCAGCACCTGCGCGGCCAACGCGCGCCATGCCGTTTCGGTGCCGGCCTGCACTTTGAGCGAGATCCCGCCGAAGGTGCGCGGCAGCGCATGGGTTTTGAGGGTCATGCGGGTGACGATGCCGAAGCTGGCCGCGCAGCCGCCCTTCAACGCCCAGAACAGCTCCGGTTCGTGGTCGGCGTTGACCACCCGGACCTCGCCGTCGGCGGTCACCACCTCCGCCTCCAGCAGGCTGGCGGCGGCCGTTCCGAACGCCTTGGAGAAACTGCCGAAGCCACCGCCGGTGACCAGGCCGGTGACCCCCACCGAGGTGCAGCCACCGCCCTGCACGTAGCGCCCGCCTTGGGTGGTGACCGCATCGTAGGCATCGATCCACATCGCCCCGGCGCCTACGCTCACCGCCGGCTGGGGCGCAGTGCCCGGCCGCGCGCCCTGCGGCACGAAGGCATCATGCAGCTGCACCTGCTTCATCGCCCGGGTCCAGACCAGCAGCGAATCCGGCGCGCAGGAGGTGCCGTGGTAGCTGTGGCCACCGCCCTTGACCACCAGCCGCAGCCGGTGCCGCCGCGCGAAGTTGACCGCGGCGGCAACGTCGGCACTGTCGCGGGCGGCCACCATCTGCGCGCTGGGGACCGAACGCCACGCCCCGAAGTAGCCGCTGGTCTGGGTCAGCCCGGGCTGGTCGCCGATGTAGAACGGATTCTGGATCTGCGCCATGCCCTCGGCACGGGTGGCCGCATCGCCGAGGAACGGCGACTGCGGCACCGACAGCCGCCCGCCGACGGCGCGCGACAGCTGCTCCCAATCGGTGGCGGCCGGCCAGCCCACGCCGCCGGGACGCGCCCGGGCCCATGCGTTGGCCGGCGCGGCAGCGGCTTTCAGCACCAGCGGCAACAAGGGAAGGGCCAGGCTGGCCTTGAGGCAGTCGCGTCGTTTCATCGGGGGCATTCCTTCGGTCGTGGCCAGTGGCGATGGCAGCCACTGTGCGCGCCGAAAGGCCCGCCGCCATTGGCGTGGGGATGAAGGCAGGGACAAAGGGATGAGTGGTGGCCGGGGAGGGACGGGGCTCGGGTATGCTGTGGGGCGCAGCGCGGGGAAGGCGTTGCGCCACCTACCGACGGATGACCGATGGCTATCGCTTTGATCGCGTTGCTGCTGATGGAGCTTGTTCTCCAGATGGCCTGGAATCGCCTGTACTTCGTCTGTGGGATCACCCTGTTCGACCGGCGCATCGCCGCCCCGGCCGACGCCCGGGCGCGGCTGACACCGGGCAGCCTGGAGCGAGACCTGGCGACCGGGCAGGGGGCGACGCTGGCGTTCCGTCGATTCCCCGATGGTCTGGTCGCGTTCCGCGGCAGCTTCGGGTTCGCCCAGCGCCGCTACTATCCGCTGATGCGCGGCCTGATCGTGGTCGATGCCGAGCGCAACCAGGTGCGCGTGCTGGGGCTGTGCAGCTGGTTCCCGGTGGCGTTTGTGCTCGCGCTGGTGCCCATCATCGCGCTGCGGCCAAGCGCTGCACCGTTGCTGCTGCTGCCGGTGATTTTCGTGATCGGCTATGTCATCCAGAAAAAGCAGTTCCTTGCCGTGGTGGAGGCCATACGCGCGCAGCTGGATGACACGCCCATGGACGTGATCATGGCCGAGCGGCTGCAAGCGCGACGGCCCCACTGATGCGCCGCTTGCACGCCCTCCCGGCGCACAGGATATGAAACCCATCTCGACTGTACTGGGCGCGCTGTTGCTGACGCTCACTGCCTGCGCCGGGGTTGACACGCGCGCCGCCGCGTCAGCGGAGCCGGCGGATGTCCAGGCGCGCATCGACCGTGTCGAGCGCGGCCTGTCCACGCCGGTGACGGTCAAGGGCGTGCCCCCGGTGAGCTGGTCGCTGCGCGAGCGCATGGCCTTCCATCACGTCCCGGCGGTGAGCATCGCGCTGGTCAACCACGGCAAGGTCGAGTGGGTCCGGGCGTATGGGGTGCTGGACGCCGCCACCGCCCGGCCTGCAAGCCCGGCCACGCTGTTCCAGGCCGGTTCGGTCAGCAAGGCCGTCACGGCGATGGGCGCATTGCATCTGGTCGAGCAGCACGCGTTGTCGCTCGATGCGCCGGCCAACGATGCCCTGCGTGCGTGGAAGATTCCCGACAACATATTCACCCGCACCGCCCCGGTCACGCTGCGGCAGCTGCTCAACCACTCGGCGGGTATGACAGTGCACGGTTTCCACGGCTACGCGCCGGGGCAGGCGATTCCATCGCTGCTGCAGGTGCTTGATGGAGCGCCGCCAGCCAACTCTGATCCGATCCGGGTGGACGTCCCCCCGGGCACGCGGTGGCGGTATTCGGGCGGCGGCTTCAGCGTGGTGCAGTTGATGATGACCGAAGCCGGCAAGGCGCCGTTCGACCTGCTGATGCAACGCACGGTGCTTGGGCCGCTCGGCATGCGCGACAGCACGTATGCGCTGACCCTTCCGCCAGCGTGGCAGGACCGGGCGGCGACGGGGCACCGCAGCGATGGCAGCGCCGTTCCCGGGCATTGGCAGATCTATCCCGAGTCCGCAGCGGCAGGCCTGTGGACCACCGCAGCGGACCTGGCCAGGATCGTGATCGAGGTGCAGCAGGCGCAGGGGAGGCAGTCGGGCAAGGTGTTGTCCAGCGCCATGACCGCTACGCTGCTGACCCGTGGCCTGGGCGAATACGGGCTGGGCTTCTACGTCGAACCGCTTGGGGCAGGGACCAGTTTCAGCCATAGCGGCGGCACCGACGGCTTCCGCGCGCAACTGTATGGCTACAGCCATACCGGGCAAGGCGTGGTGGTGTTGACCAACAGCGACAGCGGCGCGGCGCTGATCGCCGAGCTGCTCGGCAGCATCTCGGCCGAGTACGGATGGCCCGAGTTCGGCCGGATCGAAAAGACCGCGCTGGCCCCGGATGCGGCCCTCAACGCGGCGGCCGCCGGCGCCTATACGCTGGAGGATCAACCGGCCGCCATCATTGCCGAGGGGGATCGCCTCTACTTCCAGAGCGATCTGTTCGGTGCGCAGCGCATGGAACTGTTTGCCGAATCGCGTACGCGCTTCTTCATGACCGCACAGGACATGAGCGTGGTGTTCAAGCGCGGCGAGGACGGTTTGGTTGCCGGCTTCGACCTGCTGCGTGGCGCGAACACCTATGTGGGTACGCGCCATCGGCCGTGACCGACGGTATCGCAGGTGCGTAGAATTGGCTGCTGACCTTACCGTTGCCGCGTGCAGAGGACGCCGGGTACATG
This sequence comes from Stenotrophomonas sp. P5_A8, assembly GCF_056400545.1. NCBI lineage: Bacteria > Pseudomonadati > Pseudomonadota > Gammaproteobacteria > Lysobacterales > Lysobacteraceae > Stenotrophomonas > Stenotrophomonas sp. P5_A8. Next base: position 26,006 of record NZ_JBFULB010000009.1, read on the forward strand.
AATCGTTCCGTACGCGATGGCGAGCGTCGCACCCGCCTTGCCGCAGCGATGCACGCCGCCGGCTGCACCCAACCCAAGGATTGGGTGCGCAGTGAGCTGGGCGAGGACATTCCCCAGTTCGCCCGTTTCCTCATGCTTCGTGACGTGCACCGGCTTGCCGATGCGGTGGATGACACCTTGACCGAGGCCCTGTACGACCAGCCCGAGCTGCAGCACACGCTGGATGCGTTGCGTGCCGCGGTGCCGTCGGCATCGCTGCACGCCTTGCTGCTGGCCTATGGCAAGGCACTGGGCAACGGTTTCGTGATGGCCCTGGATCAGGGGCCTGCCGCGCCGGAAGAAGGCATGCCCGGCTGGCAGCTAATGGAAACCGATGCCGACGGCGCGCCGACCGGACGCCGGGTGGAAGGCCTGCACGAGGACTATCTGGATTTCGACACGTCCTACGAGCGCCTATCCGTCGATGGGTATCTGCCATCTTCCTCAAAACTCGAGGATGGCGATGCGTAGGACGCTGGTGGGCGTGCTGTTTTCCCTGATGTCATTGGTCGCAGCCGCAGCCGCGGCCGTTGCGGGTGAGGGGCCGGGCTGGGTGCCGCCTGCAGGATCGGAGCAGGTGCCGCTCTGGCCCAATGGCGCGCCGGACCGGCCGCAGGCACGGCCCGCGCCCGAATCGGTATCCACGGTCAGGACGAAGACCGGTCACGACTATCTGGCCATCGCCAACGTGAGCGAGCCGACCATCACGGTGCTGCCGCCCAAGGGCGCCAACACCGGTGCGGCGATCCTGGTTTTCCCCGGTGGGGGTTTCAGCATCCTGGCGATGGACATCGAAGGCACCGAGATCTGCGACTGGGTCACCGCGCGGGGCATGACCTGCGTGCTGCTCAAATATCGCGTGCCGGGCGGCAACCATTACTGGAACAAGTCCTGCAACTGCCACATCACCCCGCCGGTGCCGTTCGCGTTGCAGGATGCGCAGCGGGCGATCCGGATGCTGCGTGCCCGCGCGCCCGGGTTGGGCGTGGACCCCCACAGGATCGGCGTGATCGGGTTCTCGGCAGGCGGCTATCTGGTCGCGCAGACCAGCAACATCCTCCAGCCTGCTTACCGGGCGGTCGATGCGGTGGATGAGATAAGCAGTCGCCCGGACTTCGCCATCGCCCTGTATCCAGGGCACCTGTGCCGCGCAGGGGACACGCTGGACCCCGGCCTGCCTGTCACCGATCAGGCGCCGCCGACCTTCCTGCTGCAGGCCTGGGACGATCCTGTCGACAGCATTTGCAACAGCACGGTCTATGCGCGCGCGCTCGACGCGGCCGGCGTGCCCACCGAGGTGCATCTGTTTGCCAAGGGTGGGCATGCGTTCGGCATGCGCCCTACCGGGCATCCGGTATCGTCATGGCCGACGCTGGTGGGGACCTGGCTCAAGGAAATCCAGGTGCTCTAACCTCACATCCTTCATCACGCGCAGGTGGCACCATCGACCGACCCCTAGTTTCGGAGGCTGCCGTGAACTCAACCGTCGTCCTGGCCCGCCCTTGGGCCATCCATCCCTTCCACGCCGCCGTGCTGGGCGGCGTGCTGCCGCTGTTCCTCGGCGCGCTGCTGGCCGACTACGCCTACTGGGGCACGTACCAGCCGCAGTGGAGCAATTTCGCCGCGTGGCTGCTGGTCGGCGCGATGGTGATGACCACGCTGGCCCTGGTCTGCGGCATCGTCGGGCTGGTTCGTGGCCGTCGCAACCTTGGCTATGCCGTGGTCCTGGCGGTCACCTGGGGCGTTGGCTTCGTCAACTGCCTGCAGCACGCCCGCGATGCGTGGGCGGTGATGCCGGCCGGGCTGGTGTTGTCGGTGATCGGCACCGTGCTGGCATTGGTGGCGACGTGGATCGGGTTTTCCAGCCTGCGCGTGGGAGGTGCACGATGAACCGTCAGATGATCAAAGGGGTATCGGTATCGGTGTTGGCGGCGGCATTGGCTGCCTGCGGCGGCCAGGCGCCCCAGCTCCATCAGATCGGGGGTACGCCCGAGTTGCCCGAGCCGCACCGTGGGCTGATGCCGGACATGACCATCGCCACGCCGTCCGCCTGGGGCGACCGGATGCCGACTGTGCCCAAGGGCTACCGCATCGCCGCGATCGCCACCGATCTGGCCATTCCGCGCCAGACCCTGGTGCTGCCCAACGGCGACATCCTGGTGGCCGAAGGCCGTGGCGGCAACGAACCGGCGCTCAAGCCCAAGGACGTGATCGCCGGGAAGATAAAGGCCAAGGGCACCACGCCGGTCAAGGGCGGCAACCGTCTGACCCTGCTGCGCGACGCCGATGGTGACGGTGTGTATGAGATGAAGACGGTGTTTGCCGACAAACTCAACGCGCCCTATGGCCTGGCGCTGATCGGCAGTGCGCTGTACGTGGCCAATCAGGACGCGCTGGTGCGTTTTGACTATCAGGCCGGTCAGACCAAGGCCGGCGCAGCGCCGGTGAAGGTCACCGACCTGCCGGCGGCGATCAACCACCACTGGACCAAGTCGCTGGCCGCCAGCGCCGACGGCCGCTATCTCTACGTCGGCATCGGCTCCAACAGCAACATCACCGAACGCGGCCTGGACGTTGAAATCGATCGTGCGCAGGTCTGGCAGATCGACGCGGCGAGCGGCGCACATAAAACGTTTGCCACTGGCCTGCGCAATCCCACCGCGCTGGCGATCCAGCCCGGCACCGGCGCGCTGTGGGCGGTAGTCAACGAGCGCGACGAAATCGGCCCCAACCTGGTGCCCGATTACCTCACCTCGGTGCGCGAAGGCGCATTTTACGGCTGGCCGTACAGCTACTGGGGCAAGAACGTGGATCGCCGCGTGATGCCGCAGAACCCGAAGAAAGTGGCCTCGGCCATCGCACCGGACTACGCCCTGGGATCGCACGTGGCCGCACTCGGCGTGTCGTTCTCCGCCCCGGCGATGGGCGCGACGTTCGCCGATGGCGCCTTTGTCGGTGAGCACGGCAGCTGGAACCGCGACCCGCCGGCCGGCTACAAGGTGGTCTTCGTTCCCTTCAGCAATGGCCGTCCGGCCGGCGATCCCATCGATTTCGCCACCGGCTTCCGTGGCGATGACGGCAAGACGCGGGGCCGCCCGGTCGGGGTCACCGTTGATCCGCGTGGTGCGCTGATCATTGCCGATGACCTGTCCAACACCATCTGGCGGGTGACACCGGCAGCAGGGGCGGCAGCGCCGAACTGAACCTGACAGGATGTCGATGCGTCAATGTGCACGCATTGACGCGGCGTTGCCACAATTGGCGTAAATTGCTGACCGAATTGCGACGGGCGCTGTAGCGCCCGTCGCCTCATGTCCGCGTGCCTGCAACGCCTTCGCTCAAGATCCGGTGCCTCAATGTTGTCTGCCCCCTCATTCCCAGTGGTGCGCACGTGCGCGGTGTTGGCGTCGTCATCGGAGCGCTGCGCGTGAGCGCTGCGTTCGGGCGCTTCCCGGCCGGTAACGGTGTCGTCGCCGAGCGGGTGCGGGCGATGGACTGGCACGCCACCCCGGTCGGTGCGGTCGAGACCTGGCCCAGCGCGCTGCGCAATGCGGTCAACCTCATGCTGGCCTCGCCCGAGAGCATGTACGTGGTGTGGGGTGATGCACTGACGTTCTTCTTCAACGACGCCTACAGCCCCATCCTGGGCACACGTCTGGAAGGCGCGTTGGGTGCACCGCTGCGCGAGTTGTGGGCCGATGCGTGGGACGCCGTGCGGCCGCCGATCGAGCGCGCCTTCGCCGGCGAGTCCTCGCGCTTCGAGAACATGCCGGTGGTCATGGCGCGGGGCGGTGTTCCCGAAGACACCTGGTGGACCTTCTCCTTCTCACCCATCTACCTGGATGACGGCAGCGTCGGCGGCGCATTCTGCGTCACCAAGGAAGTCACCCAGGCCATCGTCGCGCAGCAACGGCTTGCCCAGGAGAACCAGCGCCTGATCGCGCTGTTCGACAAGTCGCCGATGTTCATGGCGTTCCTGAGCGGTCCCGAGCACCGCATCGAGCTGGCCAACCCCGGGTACGAGCGGCTGGTGGGCCATCGTGACGTACTCGGCAAGTGCATCCGCGATGCGCTGCCGGAGGTGGTGGAGCAGGGCTTCCTGCCATTGCTGGACCAGGTCTACCGCACCGGCCAGCCGTATACCGGCAGCGAAGTCATCTACGATGCGCCGCTGGCGACCGATCCGTCCAGCGGCCGACGCCAGCTGGACATCGTGTTCCAGCCGGTGCTGGGCGAGGACGGCAGTACCGCCGGCGTGTTCGTGCAGGGTCTGGACATCACCCCGCACATGGAGCTGCAGCGGTCGATGCGCGAGGTGGAAGCGCGCAACCGCCAGATCATCGACAGCGCCAGCGACTACGCCATCGTCGCCTCCGACCTGGAAGGCCGGGTGACCCTGTGGAATGCCGGCGCCGAGCACCTCTTCGGCTGGAGCGAGGCGGAGATGCTTGGCCGCAGCGTCGAGGTGATCTACACGCCTGAAGACATCAACGCCGGGCGCCTGAAGCACAACCAGCAGATCGCCATCGACGCCGGCGGTGTCAGCGGCGAGCGCTGGCTGCAGCACAAATCCGGTGCGCGCTTCTGGGCGAACGGATCGATGACGGTGTTGCGCGGTGAGGACGGCGCGGTGCTGGGCTTCGTCAAGGTGCTGGGCGATCGCACCGAACAGCAGCGTGCCGGCATGGCGCTGGCGCACAGCGAGCGACGACTCGGCGCGCTGGTAAGTGCCTCTTCGCAGTCGCTGTATGCCACGTCCGCTGACTGGCGCGAGATGCGGCCGATCCTCGGTGCCGGTGCCTCGGCCGAAATCCTGCCCGTCATCACCGGCTGGCGCGAGGAGCGGGTGCATCCGGACGATCGCGGTGCGCTGGAGGCGGCCATCGCGCTGGCGATGGGCCAGCGCCAGCCACTGCGACTGGAACACCGCGCCCTGCTGCCCGACGGCAGCGTGCGCTGGGTGTTGATGCGCGCGGTGCCACTGCTGGACGATGCCGGCGAGGTGACCGAGTGGTTCGGTACCGCCTCGGATGTGACCGAGCGGCGACAGGCCGAACAGCAGCTGCGCCAGCTCACCCTGACCCTGGAAGAGCGCGTGCAGGCGCGCAGCGCCGAACTGCAGGTGGCCGAAGAGCGCCTGCGACAGAGCCAGAAGATGGAAGCGGTGGGGCAGCTCACCGGTGGCCTGGCGCATGACTTCAACAACCTGCTGACTGCCATCTCCGTTGGCCTGGAACTGCTGGAACTGCGCATCGAGCAGGGACGCTTCGACGATATCGGACGTTACCTGGAGATGGCCCAGTCCAGCGCGGCGCGGGCCACCGCGTTGACCCAGCGCCTGCTGGCGTTCTCGCGGCGGCAGACGCTGGCGCCCACGCCGGTGGTGGTCGAAGACAGAGTGAGCGAGATGCTCGATATCATCTCGCGCACGCTGGGGCCGTCGATTTCGATTACCACCGACCTTCAGTCCTCGCCGTGGGCGGTGCTGGTGGATGCGCCGCAGCTGGAAAACGCGCTGCTCAACCTGTGCATCAATGCGCGCGATGCGATGCCCGAGGGCGGCCCGCTGGCGATCCGCACGGCCAACGTGGCACTCGATGACGTCGTAGCGGCGCAGTTGGAGGTTCCGCCCGGCGACTACGTATGCCTGTCGGTACGGGATGCCGGCAGCGGCATGGAGCCGGCAGTGATCGCCAAGGCGTTCGAGCCGTTCTTCACCACCAAGCCGATCGGGCAGGGCACCGGCCTGGGGTTGTCGATGATTTACGGCTTCACTCGCCAGTCCGGCGGCCAGGTGCGCATCGACTCCGAACCCGGCCACGGCACCACCGTGCACCTGTACCTGCCGCGTTTTGCCGGTGAGGCCGCCGAGCACAGCGCGCAGCCGGCGCCCGATGTCGGTGAACACGACCGCGTGGCAAACGTGGGCACGGTACTGGTCGTGGAAGACGAGGACGCGGTCCGCGCACTGGTCACCGAAGTGCTGGCCAGCTCGGGCTATCGCGTGCTGGAGGCGCCGGAAGGCGGCCGCGCCATCGAAACCCTGCAATCCGATGAGAGCATCGACCTGCTGGTGACCGACGTTGGTTTGACCGGTGGGTTGAACGGCCGGCAGGTGGCCGACGCCGGGCGCCAGGTGCGCCCGGGCCTGCCGGTGCTGTTCATCACCGGCTATGCCGCCTCCGCTGCCGTGGGTGCGGGGCAATTGGAGGCGGGCATGGAAGTGCTGACCAAACCGTTCACCGCTGCCGAACTGGAACGCCGGGCGCGGGCGTTGCTGTCCACCGAAGGCGCGACGTGAGTGCCTAGATGAGTTCGTGCACCGTGCCCAGCAGTTGCTTGAGCGTAAAGGGTTTCCTCAGCAGCTTCATGTCACCGCAGAGGAAGTCCGGACGGGCCCCCGCGGTACCGGCGTAGCCGGTCACCAGCAGGATCGGCATCGTCGGGTGGAGCGCGTTGGCGATCTGGGCGAGGTCGCGACCGTCCATGCCCGGTAGTCCCACATCGGAGAGCAGCAGGTCAAACGGGCCCTCGGTCTTCAGGCAGTGCAGGGCGGTTTCGGCATCGGCAGTGGGCAGGACGTCGAAGCCATCATCGCTGAGGATGTCCCGGGTCATCTCGCGGATGGCGGCATCGTCTTCGACCAGCAGTACGCGGCATCGTTCGTGAGGAGAGGGCAATGAAACCTCCAGCAGTGGTCGGGTAAAGCATCGGCCAGCGGATGCGGAGGTTCAGAGTAGCGCCATGTCGCGTTAGTCTGCCGTGCATCAATCGGGAAGGTGCTGTCATCATTTCGCGACGGGGCCCAGCGTTCAGGCCCCGCCGCAGTGTCCGGCCTGCTGGCCTAGAACTTCCAACCCACGCGTGCGTAATAGAAGCCGCCGTTGAATCCATAAGGCGAATGYACCGGATACTCGGCACCGGCCACGCCCGACCACGGGTTCTTCGACGGCACGCGGTCGAACAGATTCTGCGCGCCCAACTTGATGTACATTCCTGACGCGAATGCCCAGCCCACCTCCGCATCGACGAGCATCGCGCTGCCACCGTAGATCGGCAGGCCACCGTCGGCGGCGGAAATCACGCCGCTGTCGAGGTGGTCTTCGTACCAGCTGCTGTAGTAGTTCAGGCGCAGGTTGGCGTGGAAGATCTGCCGTTGGTGGTGGATGCTGAAATATCCCTTGGTGCGGGGCAGCGACTTCTCCAGTTTGTAGACCCGCGCGGCATCGATGAAATCGGTGTCGTAACGGTCCACCTCGGTGCGGTTCCAGTTGGCGGCCACGGCGTAGGTGGTGACGCCGCCGAAGTGGTTGCTCTTGTAGCTGGTGACCAGATCGGCGCCGGTGGTGGTGGTATCGAAGGCATTGCCGAAGTAGGTCACCTGCGAGATCGATGCTGCTTCCGGATTGCCGCCGGCCACCAGCGCCGCGCGTTCTTCCGGGGTCACCACGAAGCTGGTGCTGAGCGCGATCCGGTCCTTCACCTTGATCTGGTAGCCGTCCAACGTCACCAGCCAGTCGCCACGGGTCCAGACCGCACCCAGTGACACGTTCCGGGATTCCTCCGGGGTGAGCGGGCGGGCGCCCTTGAGCTGGGCGATGGGATTGGTCGGCGGCAGCGTGGCGATGTCTTCCAGCGCGGTGCCACCGAACACGGTGCTGATCTGGCTGATGTTGGCCTGGCCGGGCGTGGGCGCACGGAAGCCGGTGTTGTAGGCGCCGCGCAACGCGAATGCCTCGTTGACATCGAAGCGTGCGGTGAACTTGCCGGTGGTGGTGCTGCCGAACGAATCGTAGTCCTCATAACGCAGTGCGCCGGCCAGCAGCAGGCGCTCGGTGAGCTGCGCCTCGAGGTCGGCATAGGCGGCCCAGTTGCGGCGATCGAAGGTGCCGGCGGTGCGCGTGCTGAAGCCATTGAAGCCGTTTGAACCCAGCGCGAAGCCCTGTTCGGTCAGCGGCCCGATCGCGGTCGATGGACCGTCGCCGGGACTGATGGTGAAGCTCTCTTCGCGCCATTCCGCGCCCAGCGCCAGACGCAGCGGCTGGGCGGTGAACGTGGTGGCGATATCGCGGCTCACATCGACGTTGAGGTTCTTTTCGGTCTGGGTGTTTCCACCCGGGCGGAAGGACAGGCCCTGCGGCTGCGCCGGGCCCAGCGAGGCATTGACGGTGTTGTAGATGACAAAGTCGATGTCGTTGCGGCCCCATGAACCACTCACATCCCAGTACCAGTCACCCCAGAGGCCCTTGGCCCCGGCCACCACCGACGCGTCTTCCAGCGAGCCACCGAAGCGCGGGGTGAAGCCGCCCGGCAGGGTGGACAGGAAGGTGAAACAGTTCGACGGCAGCGCCGCCACCGCCGCGCTCACCGAACTGTACGGCAGCAGGTTGCCGCCCCCGTCGCGCAGTGCGATGCCCGGGCAGGCACCGGCACCGCTCAGATTGCCAACCAGCAGGGTGTCGCCGCCATCGTTGGAGTACACCCCCGAGCGCGCGGTGGGGTCGCGGTAGTAGAAGCCGCCGTCGACCTTGCGCTTGGCGTAGTTGCCGAACAGGTAGAGGTCCACGCTGTCGGTGGACAGGCCCAGGTTGGCCACCACATTCAGATCGTTGTTCACCTGCGGCGAGCCCCAGGTCTGCGCCGGTTGCCCGACGCCAGGGTAGCCGGCGGCGATGGCGGCCGCGGCATCGTCGCGTTGCACGCTGCGCGAGGTGTCGTCCGCCTTGCGCCATTCGGCGGTAAGCGTGGCAAAACCACGCGCGGTCAAGGGCAGGCCGATCTGCGCCGCGTACTGCGTGGTCAGCCCGTCACCTTGGTAGTACTTTCCGGTGAATACCTCCGCGCTGCCGCCTTCGCGCAGCTTCTTCAGGCCGAAATTGATCACCCCGGCAATCGCATCCGACCCGTACTGTGCGGCCGCGCCGTCACGCAGCACGTCCACCTGTTCCAACGCCAGCGATGGAAATACCGACAGGTCCGGGCCCTGTGCACCGTCGGACAGGCCGTGACCGAGGAAGGTGATCACCGCCGCCCGGTGGAAGCGTTTGCCGTTGACCAGCAGCAGGGTGTTGTCCGGCGGCAGGCCACGCAGGTTGGCCGGACGCACCAGGCTGGCGGCATCGTCGATGGGAATCGTGCTGACGTTGAAGGAGGGGACCAGCACCCGCAACTGGTCGAGCGCATCGGTGGCGCCCTGGTTGCGGAACTCTTCCCCGCTGATGATGTCAATCGGCACTGCCGAGGACGACACCGTGCGCGGCTTGGTACGACTGCCCAGAACCGAAACCGTCTCCAGGGTAGCGGCGTCCGCCGTGCCTGGGGGTGTGCTGTCCTGTGCCGTCGCAACGGAACTGGAGAACAGCAGGGTGGTGGCCAGCGCCACGTGTACTGCAGATGCCAATGGCGAAATTGCTTTCGGAGCGTGAACACACTTGCCAATGCTGTCGTTCATGCGTGCACCTTGCAGTCGGAGTGTTGGAGGTACCGTTCTCTTAGTGGGTCATCCCATGGGTTCTCCCTGCGCGGCAGGGGATCTGCTGCGCTGCAGCAATAATTAACAGAAGTTAAATGCAGCTGCAACACGGGTGTGCTGCATGCGCCGGCCGGGCGGTGCGTCGTACGAACGTCCCCCCGTGCTGCGGGGCGGACGACTGGCATAAATGTAACTGTCACTGTTACATTAAACGCCATCTTCCGCCGTAGGCCGTCATGTCCTTTTCCGATCCCGATGCGGTAGCGCGCTACGCCGACACGCTCGTCCGTCAGGTACCGGGTGTGCAGGCGCTGCATCAGATGGCGCACGTGCTGCTCGCCGAGCGGGTTCCGCAGGCGGGCAGGGTGCTCGTGCTTGGTGCAGGCGGAGGGATGGAACTGCGCGTCTTCGCCGAGTGCAGCCCCGACTGGCACTTCACCGGCGTGGACCCGTCCGCGGAGATGCTCGCGCTGGCCACGCGCGTGCTGGGCAGCCTGTCCCCGCGCGTCGAACTGATCCAGGGCTACATCGATGCTGCGCCCGTCGTCGCGTTCGATGGCGCCACGTGTCTGCTGACACTGCACTTTCTATCGCGCGAAGAACGCCTGCACACCCTGCGCGAACTCCGGCGCCGCCTGAGGCCGGGCGCACCGCTGGTGGTCGCCCACCACAGCGTGCCCCGCGATCCGGATGAAAAGCGCGTGTGGTTCCAACGCTGGGCCGCGTTCGTCACCGCCCGCGGCATCGGCGGGGAGAGCGCCGAAGCACGCGCCGAGGCGATTGCCAGCAGGCTGCCCACGCTCGCGCCGGAAGAAGAGGTGACGCTGCTGGAGCAGGCCGGTTTCGAGCGGCCCGCGCTGTTCTACGCTGCGCTGTCGTTCCGCGGCTGGGTTGCCTACGCCGTGCAGGATCAGCCGGGGTAGGTGGGGAAACGCTCGTCGGGGTGGTGCTTCTTCCACTCGGTGTGGGCGACGGTGCCTTCCCAGGCGATGAWCGCCTTCGGCGGACGCCCGCGACCTGTCCAGGTCTCACCGCTATAGGGCAGCCAGAAGCGTGGCGGCAGGTCTTCGCGAGGCGGTCTGCTGGCCTTGACGCGCTTGGGCAGGGCGGTCCGTGCGGGCGCTGCGTCGGCGCCGATGATCGCGCGGATCCTGGCTTGCTGCTCCGGGCTGAAGTCTTGGTAGCAGGCCTTGAGCAGCAGCGTCACGCGGTCGTAGGCTTCCCGGGTGGCGGCACGCAGCAGCGCCGGATCGTCCATGCTTGATCGCGCCAGCAGATCGTCCAGGGCAACAGGGAGTGATGAGGCGGCTGGAGCACCGGGGGACGTGCGCGGCATGGAATTCCGGGGTGAAGAGTTGGCGAGTGGGGCACGATAGCAAATGCACGTGTACACATCGCCAATTCCCTTGTCAGTGGCTTCGGCGTGCCTGCCCATCGGCGGGCTTGGCCGGCGCAGGGGCAGGCAGACGCCGCAATACTGCCTTGTCCACCTTGGCGGCAACACCAACGCTGCGCCCGGCCAGGTTGGCCACGTGATATTGCACCGCCACGCCCAGCACCTGGGTCGCCTCGGACAGGTTCAGCCCGTAGGCCTGGCGCAGCCACTGCAGCATGCCCGACGTCGCCAGCCGCAGCGCGTCGTCGCTGGAACCGCCCTGGCCGAGCGTCATGACCTGGGTGGGCGATTCGACGCGSGGGGTGGCGATCGACTGTTGCTTCACCAGCGCCACCTTTACCACCACGTCCAGCGAGGTCTCCAACGCCCACTGCGTGGTTTCGCCATCGCCCTGCAAGGCGTGCCCGTCGCCCAGATACAACAATGCACCGGGCTGCTGCACCTGCAGGTAGACGGTGTTGCCTTCGACGACGGTATTGAAGTCCATGTTGCCGCCGAAATCGCCGGTATCGCCGGTGGAAAATGCCGGGTAGCCGAAGCCGGGGGCGACGGCGAGCCCGCCCAGCATCGGCTTTACCGGAATCTCGAATTGCTTCAGTGCCCCGGTGGCACCGTCCGGGCGGGCGATACCCTTCGCGCGGTCCAGCGTCCAGCGCACCGGTTTGCCCAGGGACGCGCTTTCGGCCGCGACCCGTGGGGTCTTCAGCCGCCCCACCACACCATCCAGGCTGTCGGCGTAATCGCGGTTCAGCTTCAGCGAGGTCAGCGTGATCGCCAGGGTGTCGCCCGGTTCTGCACCGGCCACGAAGAACGGGCCCACCTGCGGATTGCCGAACAGCGCTCGGGTAACGCCGTTCTCGTCGACGCCGCCGGAGTCCAGCGTACGGGTCTGCACCGAATCGCCCGGTTGGATCACCAATACCGGCGCGCGATCCGCGCTGAAGGTATTGGAATAGTCCGTTGGCGTGAACACATGCAACTGCGGGGTGGTGGAGGCGGGCGTTGGCACGCGCCATGCCTTGAAGGCGTGGGTGGCACGCACGGCGCGGTTGTTGGTGTCGGGTTGGTCGCTCTGGCCCTGCATGCGTTCGCCGTCGATGCGGCCGGTGAAGTGATACACCTGTCCGTCGCTATCGGTTGCCGTGAACTGCAGGGTGTCGCCG
>NZ_JBFULB010000010.1:0-34103 GCF_056400545.1 Stenotrophomonas sp. P5_A8
AACACCTTTTTTCAAGGCCGTCACACCGAAGTGGACGTTGTTGCCGATGCCGCTTTGTCGTTTGCCCCGAGAGGCTTTCGTCGTTGCGAGCCGCGTATTATGTCAGGCTTTTCGTTTGCGTCAACACCTTCTTTCGAGGGATGTTGCCGCCGCTTTGTCGTGGTGTTCACCGGGGTGAAGGCCGCGTCACAGCGAGGGAGCGAATACTAAAGACTTCTGAAAATTCGTCAAGGCTTTTTTCGATCTTTTTCATCGCAGCGTCATCGTTGCGTGCTGCTCGACATCACGTGCGGCAGCACGCGCGTTGCGCGTGCTGCCGCGGCCTTGCTAACAATGCATCTCTTGTCGTCAGGAATGCATGCGATGTCTGCCCTCCCCAAGCGTTCGTTGTTGCGCGATGTGTCGTTGCCCGCGCTGATGGCCGGCTTCATTACCGTGTTGGTCGGCTTCGCCAGTTCGGCGGTGATCGTGTTCCAGGCCGCCCGCGCAGTCGGTGCAACGCAGGCGCAGATCGCCTCGTGGATGTGGGCGTTGGGATTGGGCATGGGCATCACGTGTATCGGACTGTCGCTGCGCTACCGCGTGCCCGTGGTGACGGCCTGGTCCACCCCGGGTGCAGCGATGCTGGTAGTGGGCGCCGGTGCAGTGGGCTACAGCGATGCGATCGGTGCGTTCGTGCTTGCCGCGGTGCTGGGGATGATCGCCGGCTTCTCGGGGATCTTCGCGCGCGTGATGCGGCGAGTGCCGATGGCACTGGCCGCCGGGATGCTGGCCGGTGTGCTGCTGCGCTTCGGGCTGGAGGTGTTCGTCTCCATGCAGACGCAGTTGGGGATGGCAGTGGCGATGTTCGTCACCTGGCTGGTCGGTCGGCGCCTGTTCCCACGCTATGCGGTGATCGCCACCTTGCTGGTGGGTGTAGCGGTGGCGGCTTCTCAGGGACTGCTGCACATGGAGACGGTGCGGCTGGAGCTGGCCACGCCGGTGTTCACCTGGCCGACGCTGTCGTGGTCGGCAGTGATCGGCGTTGCCCTGCCCTTGTTCGTGGTGACCATGGCCTCGCAGAACATCCCCGGCGTGGCGGTGATCCGTGCCTCGGGCTACGACACGCCGATCTCGCCGGTGATCGGCTGGATCGGGGTGGCCAATACGCTGCTGGCGCCGTTCGGCGCTTTCGGGTTGAACCTGGCGGCGATCACCGCGGCGATCTGCATGGGACGGGAGGCGCACGAGGACCCGGCGCGGCGTTACACCGCAGCGGTGGCCGCCGGTGGCTTCTATATCGTGGTGGGCCTGTTCGGGGCGACGGTGGCGGCGGTGTTCGCCGCCTTCCCCAGGGAACTGGTGGCCTGCGTGGCCGGTATTGCCCTGTTCGGCACGATCGCCAACAGCCTGTCGATGGCGTTGCGCGAGGAGGCCGACCGCGAGGCGGCGCTGGTGACGTTCCTGGTCACCGCCTCGGGGGTGTCGCTGGCCGGGATCGGTTCGGCCTTCTGGGGACTGGTGGCCGGAGGTATCTGCCTGCTGGTGCTGCGACCGCGCACGCCTGCCGGCTGAGTCGGGTCACTCGCCGGCCAACACCCGAATCAGGACATACAGAACGAACCCCAGCCCCAGAGCCACCTTGCTCACGCCGCCACGGCGGTCGAGTTCGGCAGCGATGCGTGCCGGTTGATCGCGGTAGCGGGCCTCGGTGCGGGCCACCAGACGCCGGCAGTGCCACAGGTACACCGCGTTGGCGGACAGCCCGAGCAGCACTTTCGTACCGACCAGCAGGACCAGGCTGCCGTTCTCACCGATCCAGCTGAACGCCACGGCGGCCCCGACGCCGAATTCCAGCACCAGCATCAGCGCGGCCGCCAGGTAGAGGCGCCGATACAACAGCCAGAAGAAGTCGAACAGGAAGGCCGGCCAGTGCCAAGGGCGCGGCCATCGACCGGTTGGGGCATCCAGATGCCAGCGGCGGGCATACACCCCGAAATTGTCGCCGACCGCCCTGGCCAGTTGCCGGTGCCGGTCGTGGACGCCGGCCGCACGCTCGATGGCCAGGTCGATTTCCGCCTCGATGACCGCGGCCGCAGGCGCGGCATACGGGTCGTGGGGGCTGGCACTCACAACGGCAGCACCGAGAACGTCTGCTGCAGCACGTGGCGCCCCCCCGGCGCGAGGGTCACCACATCCGGGCCGGCGTTGGCCGCTTCCAGGCAGACATAGTTGCGCCAGCCGCTACCGACGTCGGCCATCTTGGCCGCGCCGGCTTCGCCCGGGTTCCAGGCCACCAGCGAGCGGCTGCCCTGGGTGGTGATCTCGATGCGCCGCTTCAGGGTGGGGTCCTTGAGGACATAACGGCCACCGGCCTGGGTATAGATGCGATCGCTGCGGCCCGGGTCGCGCGGGTCGCGCAGGTTCCAGTCGCCCTGTTGGACGCGCGGGGTGGCGTAGTCCTCGAACTTGTCCAGGTAGGTGAGGCCGTCGAGCCCCTGCACGTCCACGCCGGTGGCGTCGCCCACCTTGAAGTAGTTATGCAGGGCCTGGGTGAAGCGGACCGTCTGGGCGCTGGTGTTCTCGGTGACCAGGCGCTGTTCCAGGGTGCGGCCGATGCGCAGCTCCATGTGCAGGCGCAGGGCCAGGTTGTCCAGCGTGGGCGGGGCGAGCGAGAGCACGAGCGTGCCATCGGCCTCGCGCCGCGCGTCCTTCAGGGTCCACGGCAGGGTGCGCACGAAGCCGTGCGAGGGCACGTCGCTGCCCTGCCCCTGGCGGCCGAAGAACGGCCAGCACACCGGGCTGCCACCACGGATGGGTGTGGGCAGCGCCTGCGCGCTGGGCGACAGCCACAGCACGTCCTGGCCGCCCTTGGGGATATAGGACAGCAGCTGCCCGCCGAACACCGCGATGGCGGCGGTCGCGAACGGGGTCTCCACCTTCCAGGCATCGAAGCCCTGCACCTTGCCCAGGCTCAGACCTTCGACCTTGGGCAGGGCCGCGCCGGGGCCGGCCGGGGACTGCATGAGGCGGGCGTGGTTAGGCGGCAGGGTAAACACGGTGGATGCAGGCATGGCGGTCGGCGGGGTCTTGATGGGAGGGGCGCTGCGCAGGGCGGTGAGGATGCGTTGACCGGCGCGGCCGTCGGTGGTGGTCCAGCCCAGGCGCTGCTGCTCGACCTCGATGGCGCGGCGGGTGGCGGTGCCGACCATGCCGTCGGCGGCGCCGATGTCATGCCCGCGGGCGAGCAGCAGGGTCTGCAGCTCACGGCGCTCGCGGCGGCCGATGCCGGGATCGTCGGTGGGCCAGGCCGCCACCGTGCCGCTGCCGCCGCGCAGGCGGTCGGCCAGGGTGGCGATGGCCAGCGCATAACTTTCGGCGGCGTTGTAGGCGTAGATCGCGTCGTAGTTGCGGAACACCAGCCACGCCGGGCCCTTGGCGCCGGTGGGCAGCAGCAGGGCGGCGTTGCTGTCGGCGGGCAGGCCGGCAGGGGCGAGCGCGCCACCGCCGACCGGGACGATGCCCAATGCACGCCAGTCGCCGAGCGGCTTGCGCTGGGTGCGCCCGGCCAGCGACGGGTTGAAGCCCGCCGGCAACGTGACCTCGATTCCCCACGGCTGGCCGCTGCGCCAGCCCGCTTTGGCCAGGTAGTTGGCGGTGGAGGCCAGGGCATCGGGAATGCTGGCGACGAGGTCGCGGCGACCGTCGCCATCGCCATCCACGGCGATGCGCGCATAGGTGGAGGGCATGAACTGGGTGTGCCCGAAGGCGCCGGCCCAGGAACCGGTGAGGCCGTCGGCCTGCAGGTCCCCGGCATCGAGCAGCTTGAGCAGGGCCAGCAGTTCGCCGCGGAAGAAGGGCTGGCGGCGGCCGTTGCACGACAGCGTCGCCAGCGACTGCAGCAGCGGACGCTTGCCGAACACGCGGCCGTAATCGCTCTCCACGCCCCAGACCGCGACGATCGTGGCCGGATCGACGCCGTACTGGGCCGATACCCGGTTCAACAGATCGCGATGCTCGACCAGACGCGCGCGGCCGTCGTCCACCCGCTGGCTGTCCACCAGCGCGGCCAGGTAATCCCACAGCGGCGTGGTGAACTCCGGTTGCGCGTCCAGCAGCGGCAGCACGCTCAGGTCCGGGGTGAGCCCGGCGGTGAAGCGGGTAAAGCCGGCGGCACGGATGCCCTGCTTGAGCGCCTGCGGTTGCAGGGTGGCCAGGCAGCGGTCGAAATCATCCTGTGGCGCGGCGGCGACCGGGGCGCTGGCCAGGCACAGTGCGCCGAGCAGCCAGCCGGGGAGAAGCCTCATTGGCGGGAATCCTTGCAGCCAAGTGGACCTGCATCATAGCGGGCTGGCGCCGATCAAACCGGCGCTTCAGGCCGGTTGCAGCAGGCGCAGGCCGAACGCCGGCGCGGCGGCATTCCATTGCGCAGTGACGCGAAGACCTGCCTCGGCGACCAATGACGCGAACGAGACGTCGGTGTACTTGTGGCTGTATTCGACGGTCATCGCTTCGCCTTCGGCAAAATCGAAGGGGTGCCCGGCTACATGCACGCGCTGGGCGCGGGTGCTGACCAGTTCGGTTTCGATGCGCAGGCGCGCCACGCTGTAGCGCGCCCGGTGCTGGAAACCATCCAGGTCGAAGTCGCTGCCGATCTCGCGGTTGAGCCGACGCAGCAGATTCAGAGTGAACTCGGCGGTGACGCCAGCGGCATCGTTGTAGGCCGCTTCGATCAGCGCCGGGTCCTTGTGCAGGTCGATGCCGATCAGGGCCATGCCATCGCGCCCCATCGTCTGGCGCATCGCCTGCAGCAAGGCGACCGCGTCGGCGTGGTCGAAGTTGCCCAGCGTGGAGCCGGGGAAGAACAACAACCGTCGCGCGGGTTCGCGTTGCGGCTCGGGCACCTGCACCGGGTGAGTGAAGTCTGCGCAGACCGGGAGCATCTCGATGTCCGGCAGGGCCTGCGCCAGCCGCGCGATGCTGGCCAGCAGCGCCGCGCGCGAGATCTCGATGGGGGTGTAGGCGACCGGATCGGCCAGCGCGTGCAGCAGCAACTCGGTCTTGCGACCACTGCCGCTGCCAAGCTCGACCACGTGCAGGCGTGGGCCGACCACCTTGGCGATGGCGGCGGCGCAATCCTGCAGCAGCTGCAGCTCGGTGCGGGTGGGGTAGTACTCGGGCTGGTGGGTGATCTGCTCGAACAGAGCCGAACCGCGCGCGTCGTAGAAATACTTGGACGGCAGCTGGCGTGGCGTGGCGGACAGGCCGTGCAGGATGTCGGCGGTGATGCGGGCGCGATCCGGCTGCAGGTCGGTGAGCGCCTCGAGCGCGTCGCTGACCGTACTCACGCCAGGTCCCTTGCCAGGCGCACGCCGGCGAACTGCCAGCGTGCGGAGGGCGCGAAGAAGTTGCGGTAGCTGGCGCGGACGTGCCCGTCCGGGGTGGCGCAGCTGCCGCCGCGCAGGATCCATTGGCCGTTCATGAATTTACCGTTGTACTCGCCGAGGTTGCCGGCGAAGGGGCGAAAGCCCGGATAGGCGCCGTAGGCGCTGCTGGTCCATTCCCAGACATCGCCGAACAACTGCAGGAGGGCGTCATCGTCGCCCTGCCCGTCTGGGGCGATGCCGGCAGGGTGGAGGCGGTCAGCGTCGGCGAAATGGCCCGTCGGCGCGTGACCGGCGGCGGCGGCTTCCCATTCGAACTCGGTGGGTAGGCGTGCGCCCTGCCAGCGGGCAAAGGCGTCGGCTTCGAAATAGCTGATGTGGGATACCGGCGCATGCAGGTCCAACGCCCGCCAGCCGCCGAGGGTGAACTCGCGCTCGAGTGCGTCATCCCAGTACAGCGGGTGCTGCCACTGTTCAGCCTGGCACAGCGCCCAGCCTTCGCTCATCCACAGCCCGACCTCGCGGTAACCGCCGGCCTGGATGAACTGGCGGTACTCGGCGTTGCTGACCGGTCGATTGGCCAAGCCATGGGCCGGGACGAGCACGCGATGCACGGGCGATTCGTTGTCGTAGGCGAAGTCCGCGTGCGCCGGCCAGGCGGGAGCACCGATCTCCACGATCTGTTCGGGGCTGCGCTGCCAGCGCAGCGGCACGGCGATGGCGTCGCTGCGGCTCAGATCATCGCGGTAGGCCGGCTGCAGCGGATTGCACCACAGCGCGTGCTTGATGTCGGTGAGCAGCAGCTCCTGGTGCTGCTGTTCGTGGTGCAGGCCGAGCTGCAGCTGATGGCTGGCCTGCGCATCGAGCGCACCGGCCTGCAGCAGAGTGATCACCTGCTGATCGACGCGGGCCCGGTACTGCAGTACTTCCTCCAGCGACGGCCGCGAGAGCAGGCCGCGCTGCGGGCGCGCATGGGCCGGGCCGATGCTCTGGTAGTAGCTGTTGAACAGGTAGTGCCAGTCTGCGTTGAACGGTTGATGGCCAGGCTGGCTGGCCAGCACGAAGCGTTCGAAGAACCAGGTGGTGTGGGCCAGGTGCCATTTGGCCGGGCTGGCGTCGGGCATGCTCTGCACCATCGCATCTTCGGCGCTGAGCGGGGCGGCCAGCGCGATGCTCCGCGCGCGGATGCCGGCATAACGGACGGCCAGTGCGGCGGCGGGCGATGGGGCGACGGGCGGTGGTGAGGCGACGGCGGTATTCATCGCGGTCAGGATCGACCAGCGGTGGTGAGCAGGACGTCATGGCAAGGCTCACGCGATGTTACGCACTCAAGTTGAATACGCAGTGGCCGCTATCGGAAAGACACCTCGCCTGCGTGGTCCCGGTCTGCACGTGCGGCCAGGGCGCGCCGGCCCGCTTTTGTGGAACCGTCTTGCGGAATCACCTGCTACGCCAGCCCGGTCACTATCTGTTCCTGCTGCCCGCCGTGCTGGTGGGGCTGGGATTGTGGTCGGCCACGCCGGCCGACGAGGTCGGCAGCCCGGTGCATCGCATCCTGCCGCTGGTACTGACCTGTCTGGGCATCGGCCTGGGCCTGATCTACAACCGGGTGCGCGCGGTGTGCCTGCTGCTGGTGATCGCGCTGGCGTTCGCGATCCTGCATGGGCTGGTGGGCAGTTTCCTCAATACCGGCGCGGTTACCGCGCTGACCCCGTTGTTGTTCCATTCGGTCTCGCTGTGGCTGCCGCTGCTGTTCGCGCTGCATGGGCTGTGGCCCGAGCGCGGCCGACTGCGCCAGGATCTGCTGCTGCGCGGGGTGGTCAGCGGTGCGGCGATCGGTGTATTCGCGCTGCTGGCCGCACAGGGGCCGCAGGGGATGCACGACCTGCTCTCGGACCAGCATTGGCCGTGGCTGCCGAGCGGCTGGAGCCGGTTGGCGCAGGTGCCGACGCTGCTGTTCGTGGCGGCGATGATCGGGCTGGCAGTGCAGGCGCTGCGCCAGCCGCGGCCCCTGCATACGGCGATGCTGGTCGCGCTGCTGGTGGTGTGGACGATGTTGCCGCGGGTGTTCCTGTCGCCAGCGCTGCTGCCGGCGCTGGCCAGCACCGCGCTGCTGCTGATCGTGTCGGCGATGCTGCAGGAATCTTTCCATATGGCCTACCGCGACGAACTGACCGGCCTGCCCGGTCGGCGCGCGTTGAACGAGTGCCTGCAACGGGTGGGGGCCACGTACACGATCGCGATGGTGGATGTGGACCACTTCAAGCGCTTCAACGATACCCACGGCCATGACAACGGCGACGACGTGCTCAAGCTGGTGGCCGCGCGCCTGGCCGAGGTGGGCGGCGGCGGACGCGCGTTCCGTTATGGCGGCGAGGAGTTCGCGCTGGTGTTCCTGGACCGCCCTGCCCCGGCGTGCGTGGAGGCGGTGGAAGCGGTACGGGCGATGGTGGAAGCCACGCGCCTGCAGCTGCGCGATCGTGCGGCGCGCGTGCAGGACGACGCGGTGGGCCGGCTGCAGCGCGGCCGCGGTGGCGACGGCACGGTGGTGCAGGTGACGGTCAGCATCGGCATGGCCGACAGCCGCGTGGGCGACGGGACGCAGGCGGTGATCAAAGCCGCCGACCAGGCGCTGTACGCGGCCAAGGATGCCGGGCGCAACTGCGTGCGCGCCCACGGCCAGCAGCGGCCGGTGGCGGTGCGCAGCCGCGAGCCGGCTCAGGGCAGCGCGTCGAGATAGAACCAGCGGCCGTCTTCGCGGACGAAGCGGCTGTGTTCGAGCATCTTGACCGCGCTACCGCCGCCGACCTTGTAACGGGCGGTGAAGTTGACCTGGGCGTGGTCCGGGTCGGTGGTGGTGTGCGTGTGGATTGTCAGTCCCAACCAGCGGGTGCGCTGGCCGGGGGCTTCGTCCAACGATAATTCCTGCGGGCGCGTGGACGGATGCCAGCTGGCCAGCAGGTAGTCCGGCAGCTGCTTGACGTAGGCGCTGTAGCGCGAGCGCATCAGGGCTTCGGCGTCGGGTGCGTTCGCGCCGGCGTGGTAGAGGCCGCAGCAGGCGGTGTAGGCCAGTGGGCGGCCGCAGGGACAGGGGTCGGGTGTGCTCATGGGGCTATTGTCGCGCGTTTGCTTGGGTCCGCCGTGGGTGCGGACCGTGGGTATGGGCGTGCTGGATGCGCCGTAGGTACCGAGCGTTGGTCGGTACGTGTGTGCGGTGGCGCAGGGCAGCCGACCCACGGTCGGCTCTACCCGGTGTGGGGGTCCGGGCGTATGCTTGCGCGCCTTGTGTCGCGAAGTTGCTGCCGTGCTCGAGCTGGTTCCCCCTGAGCTGTTGTGGTTGGTGGCGATCGCCTTCATCGCCGGCCTGGTCGATGCGGCCGTGGGTGGCGGCGGGCTGGTGCAGTTGCCCGGCCTGTTCACGGTGCTGCCGCAGCACATCCCGGCGATGCTGTTTGGCACCAACAAGTTCAGTTCGATGTTCGGCACGGCGGCGGCCGCGTTCCGCTACGCGCGCAACGTGCGCTTCCCGTGGCGACCGGTGCTGTTCGCGGCGGGCACCGCCTTCGTGTTTTCCTTCGCCGGGGCCACGGCGGTCAGCCTGCTGCCCAAAGACGCGGTGCGCCCGCTGGTGCTGGTGCTGCTGGTGGCGATGCTCGGCTACACGCTGTGGAAGAAGGATTTCGGCGCGTTGCACCGGCCGCGCGAGATCGGGCGCCGGGAGCTGGCCATGGCGCTGGGCATCGGCGCGGTGATCGGCTTCTACGACGGATTCTTCGGGCCGGGCACGGGCAGCTTTCTGATCTTCCTGTTCGTGCGCTTCTTCGGGCTGGACTTCCTGCGTGCCTCGGCCGCCTCGAAGGTGGTGAACCTGGCCACGAATGTCGCTGCCATTTCCTTCTTCGTGCCGACCGGCAACATCCTGTGGCTGTTCGCGCTGCCGATGGCCGCCGCCAACATCGTCGGCTCGGTGGTGGGCACGCGGCTGGCGCTGCGCGGCGGTACGCCGTTCATCCGCAAATTGTTCGTCGGTCTGGTGGTGGTGCTGATCGCGCGGATGGGCTGGGATACGTTCGGCGGATAACGCGTAGAGCGGGGCGCTGCGGCGACCGGTGATGGTGGAGCAGCCGACCAACGGTCGGCTCTACGTGGGTGCGGGATTTCCGTTGCCGGTGCGGGATTTCCGTTGCCGGYGCGGGATTTCCGTTGTGGGTGCGGGRTTTCCGTTGCCGGCGCGGGAAWTGCCGTTGTGGGTGTGGGGATTGCCGACCGGTCAGGCGACCGGTTCGGCGTCCTGCTGGCGGCTGCGCTCCGGCAGCTTGAGCCGCTTGGCCTCTTCGTCGTACTCGATCAGCAGCACGCCGGAGTCGTGGCGGCCGCTGATTTCGACGAAGCAGGCACCACCGATGAACGGTTCGAGCGTCATCACCGACTTCAGCGGCGTGGCCACAACCATCTGGAAGCCGAAGTTCTCGAAGATGTTCATCGCCAGGGCGGTGAACTCGTTGTCGGCCTTGTCGAACGCTTCGTCGAGCACGACGGCGGCGTAGCTGGGCAGCTGGCTTTCGGCGCCGCCGAGCTGGTAGCGCAGCGCTGCAGCCAGGCAGGTGGTGGCCAGCTTCTGCCGCTGGCCACCGGACTTGCCGGCGCCGCTGCGGTAGATCTCCACCTGCTGGCGGGTAGCGGCGTCGAGCTCGACGCCGATGAACTCCACATGCAGGCGCACGTCGAGCACGTTTTCGCGCCAACGGCGGTCCTCGCCTTCCTGTGAGCCAAGGCGTTTGACCAGCTCGCGCAGCACGGCAAACTGCGCCTCGGCCACCTCGCGCTCTTCGGTCTGATGGTGCGACAGCACGTCGCGCAACTGCTGGTGGAACTCCAGCACCTCCGGCAGGCGCCGGTCGCTGAGCTCGATGGTCAACAGGGTGCCGCGGTTGAACGGCACCTGCTCCAGCGAGGCGTTGACCTCGTCCAGGCGCTGGCCGATCGACTTGCGTGCCTCGGCGCTGTGCCGTTGCAGGGCCAGCAGGTTGTTCTTGCTCTGGTTTTGCAGCAGGTCGAAGAAGCGTTCTTCGTGCTGCGGCAGGCCATCGCGTTCCAGCCGCTGCAGGCGGGCAAGGTAGTCCTCGGCCGAGGCGACGGACGCGGTGAAATCGCCGGACTCTTCCGGCCACGCCTGCGCGAAGCGCCGGAAGCAGGCCACCAGCTGCGTCTCGACGCGGTGCACGTCCTGCTGCGAGGCGGCGAGGCTTTCGTTGATGCCCTTGCTGATCTCGCGCATGTGCGCTTCCAGCGTTTCCAGGCTGAGGCCGCCCAGGCGCTCAAGGCGCGACTGCAGCCCGGCTTCCTGGGTGGCACCGAGGGCAGGTAGTACCAGGGCGCGGCTGCGCTGGCGCTGGGCATCGAGCTTGTCGCGTTCGCGTGCGTGGTGCGCGAGCTCGACGCGGGTGTCTTCGTAGGTCCGGCGGGCCTGCGCGATATCCGCGCGCGCCTGGTCGATCTGCTGCGCCAGGCGGGCCAGGTCGGCGTTGCCTTCCTTCAGCTCGTGCAGCGACGATTCGATGTCCTGCAGGCGCTGGACGGCCGTGGCGACATCCACTTCCTCCCAGCTGAAATTGACCAGCTGGTTGCAGGCCAGGCGCCGCTCGTTGTCGCGATCGCGCTGGCTGCGCAGCCGTGCGACATCTTCGTCGCATTCGGCGATGCGTTGCGCCAGCTCCTGGGCTTCCTTGCGGAACAGCGCCAGCTTGTCGCTGTTGCTGAAGCCGAGCAGCCAGCGGCGACGATCACCGATCGCGTTGCGGTCGTCTTTCTCGAAGCGATCGCCCGGGTGCTTGACCTGGCCTTCGCGCGAGATGCCGCGTTCGACATCGCGCAGCTGCTTTGCCTCGACGCACTCGTAGTCGTAGCGCTTGCCGAGCTCGCGGCGCAGCCACGGCTCGAACACGCTGTCGCGGAATTCCAGTTTGTGCAGCAACGAACGCTTGGAGGGCTCACGGGCAATGGCATCGTCATTGCGACGCACGCGGTAGTAGGTGAGCCGCATGCCGATGTGGGTGCGGTTCACCCACGCGTTGACTTCGTTGTAGTGCTTGTCTTCCACCAGCAGCGACTRCGCGAACCCGAACAGCACGCGCTCGATCGCGCCCTGCCAGGCGCCCTCTTCCTGGCGGACCTGGATCAGCTCGCCCACGAACGGCAGTGCTGCTTCGGGAACACCGGTTTCCTCGGCCAGGCGGCTGCGCAGCTTCTGCAGCGGCGCGGGAATGCTCGACGGGTTGCGCTCCATCGCCTCCAGTTCCGCGCGGACATCGCCGAAGCGGCGCGTGTCGTCCTGTTTGCCGGACAACCGCTCGGTGATGGCATCGTCCAGCGCGGCAGCCGCCTGCTGGCGGTTGTCCAGCTCGCCCTGCGCGCGGCTGATCAGCTGCGCGAACCCGTGCGCGTCATCGGGCAATGCGTCCTGCAGTTTGGCCGCGGCCTGGCTGGCCTGATCGCGCTTTGCCTGGCGTCGGTCGCGCTCGGCCTGGGCACGCCCTTGTTCGCGTTCCAGCTCCTCGATGCGCTCGCCGCCCTGCTGGCGTCGCTGCAGTTCCAGCTCGGCCACGTGCTCTTCATGGTTGGCCAGCGTCTGGCGACGCTGGGTCTCCTCGCCGAGCAGACCGCGGTGGCGCACGTCGATTTCCTGCAGCCGCTTGTCCAGCAGCAGTTGCAGGCGTGATTCGCGGAAGCTGTCCAGCCCGAGCTTCAGGGTTTCCTCGTCCGCGCGCTGCAGGTTCATCGCCTTCAGCTCGGCGTGCAGCGCACGCGCGGGCAACAGGGTTTCGACCTGGCGCCGCGCGGTGACCACCGACTTGTGCGCGCCGTCCAGCTCGGCGAAGTCGCTGACCAGGCGTTCGGCGGCATCGAAGGTCTTTGGCGTATCGAGCATGAAGTCGCGCAGGAAGACGTTCAGGTCGCCCAGGTTCTTGGCCGACTGCGTCTTGTGCAGCAGGCGCAGCGCCATTTCATTGTCGATGCCCAGCAGGTGGCGGAAGCGCTCGGCGTAGCCGACGAAGCTGTCGAAGTGGTGGACATCGCCCAGGCGCTGCTTGAGCTTGCGCAGGTCCAGGTCGAAACCGCCGAGGTCCTTGGCGATATCGAAGGGACGCTCGGCGATCAGGTAATGCTTGCGCACGTCGGCAGCGGCCGCGCCATTGCCGGCGATCCAGAACAGGCGCACCAGGCTGACCACGCGACCGTCGCCGGCCCGGTATTCCAGCACCAGCGCGGTCCAGGTAGCGCCCTTGCGCAGGTACTGGGTGGCGATTTCGCCGGTGCCACGGTCCTGCTGGTCGGCCCACGCGCCACGCACGTAGGAGACCAGGTTGCGGTCGCGGCCACTGCGTTCGGCCTCACGCGCGGCGGCGTTGAAGTCGACGATCGAGGGCGGCACCAGCATCGCCGACATGGCGTCGAGCAGGGTCGACTTGCCCGAGCCGGAGCGGCCCACGAACAGGAACCCCCGCTCGGCGATCGGCACCTCGGTCAGGCCGTTGAACGTGCCCCAGTTGTGCACCTGCAGGCGGCGCATGCGGAACTGCTGCAGCCGCGGGTCCGGCAGCCCTTCGGTGAACAGGGCGGGGGTGTGCTTGGAGATGGCCATGCGTTGTCGGTCGGTCCGTTCAGGCTTTTGCAGCAGGGGTTTCGCGCAGCTGGCGGTACACCGACGACAGCGCGGAGACATCTTCGGCGGAGAACAGCAGCTTCAGCGCCGGCGACACTTCGTGTCGGTCGTCCTGGCCGGCCAGGCGGGTCAGGATGTGGTTCTCTTTCATCTTCTGCACGGCCGCGGCGACACGGCGATTGAAGCCCGCGCGGTCGGTGGAGAGGTTTTTCTCGTAGATGGCCAGTGCTTCGGCCATCTCGGTGTCGGCCACCACGGCGCGGTTGCCGCGTGCATCGGCCTCGGCCAGTTGCTGGCGCAGGTACAGCAGCAGCACCGAGTCGATGAAGGTCAGCGGCGAGGTGCGCAGCAGCACCGGCGCGTCGATGTCTTCGGTATCGGCCTGGCGGGTGAAGGCCACGCCGCTGTCGCGGTCGAGCACCAGCTCCAGGAACAGGTCCGCCAGCGCCGAGCGGATGGCCGCTTCGCTGCGGATCAATGCCGGCCACAGCTTGGCGTGGCGCAGCTGGTCGATGCTGGGGCCGATCAACAGCTGGCACAGCGCGCGGCGCCCATCCAGCGGCAGGCGCCCGGTATCGCCCATGTAGAACACGTCGTTGTTGCGACGCGGCGGCGGCGTGATCACGACCGGCTCTGCGTCCTGGTCGTCTGCCGGCCCGTCGATCGGGGCGGCATCGTGGGAATCTTCATGCCAGTTCATGGCGTTTCTCCTGGGTGAACCAAACCAGCGGGATGCGGGCGCGTCGCCACTGCCCATCGCCGCCACGCCAATGGGCGGTTTCCTGTTCGCCGTCGACCACCACGCCGTGGCGGGTGCCCAGCGACAGGTAGCCGATCACGCTGCCCAGTCCCTGCGGCGCTTCGCGCTGCGACAGGGCCTGGGCGATGCTCAATTTCGGTTGCACGCCGAGCAGTTCGTGCAGGTCCCGGCGCAGGGTGCGGAAGTCGATTTCCGAGGACGCGACCAGGTCGCCGACGCTTTCCAGGCTGATGCTGGCCGCATCGTTGCGCTGCACGCTGCCATCCACCTGTGCGCTGCGCGGATCGTGCAGCTTCCATTGCGACCACGAGCGCAGGCGGCTGGTGGTGAGCTGGAGGTCGCGGCCGATCGGGCGCTGGGCGGAAAAATCATCGCGCAGTGCCAGCGCTTCGGACTGGGCCTGTTTGAGCAGCTGGTTGAGCCGGCGCTGTTCCAGGTAGCCACGGCTCTGCACGAACCCGCGCAGGCTGCGCGCGAAGTGCTGCAGCACGTCGTGGACCTGGCCACCGCGGTCGAGCATGGTGCCGGTGAAGCCGCGCAGGAAGGCGCGCTCGTCGCKGTCGAGCTTGCGGGCGAAGCCGCGTGCCAGCACCGCTTCCAGCGCGGCGTCGAGCTGGGCGCTCTGCTCGGCATCGTTGAGCAGCCGCCAGAAGGCCTGGAAGCTGCGCCCGGCGTCGCTGTCACCGATCACGTCCACGCCCTCAAACAACCGGGAGAGCACCTCGCCGCGTTCGCTTTCATCGTCGATGRTGCGTTCGCGGAACTCGCGGTTGAGGCGCTCGAAATCGTCGCGGACACGGCGGAAGTCTTCGGTGAGGTCATCGGCCAGGCCGATGATCTGCCGCGCGCGTTCCAGCGCGCGCTTGCCATCCAGCGCCACCACGCGGCCCTGGCCGACCCGCGCGATCTCCGCGTCGATGCGGTCGCGTTCGTCGCGCAGCGCCGACAGGCGCGCATCCGGGTTGGACTCGGTCTGCGCGGCCAGTTGCGAGAGCTGTTCGATCACCAGCGCCAGCCGGCTTTCGGTGGCCGCCACGCGGGTCTGCTCCAGGCTGTCGGCGAAGCGGATCGCCTGCAGGGCCTGGGTGGACAGCTCGTACTGCTCCTGGTCGGCCCCCTCGGGCAGGCGCCGCTCCAGCCAGCCCTGCGCCAGCCAGTGGGCGATGTAGGCCTGGGCGGTACGCGGCAACTCACGCGAGAGTTCCTCGCCGTTGAGCTGGTCCAGCGCGCGCTGCAGGCGTTCATGCAGGGCCGCGGCCGGCAGCGTCCGCTCGCCATCCATCAACAGGCCCTGCAGCAGGCCGATGATTTCCGGGGCGTTGGCGGCCGCCAGCAGCTTCCACTGGGGTTGCTCGCGCAGGGTGCGGTAACGGGTGATGCGTTCGTGGTGCTTCATGCAGCCAGGACATCCGGAAAAACACCGCGCGGCCGGACGCCGCGCAGCGGGAAGGGGAAAGGCCCGGCGGAGCGCTGCCGGGCGCGCGGCAGGTTCAGCGCTTGCCGCCCACTTCGATGAAGCGCAGGAACTCGGCGCGGGTGCGCGCATCCTCGCGGAAGCTGCCCAGCATCTTGGAGGTGACCATGCTGACGCCACGCTTGTGGATGCCGCGGGTGGTCATGCACTCGTGCGCACCTTCCACCACCACGCCCACGCCGACCGGCTGCAGCACGTCCTGGATGCACTGAGCGATCTGCGCGGTCATCTTTTCCTGCACCTGGAAGCGGCGTGCATACGCCTCGACCACGCGGGCCAGCTTGCTGATGCCCACGACCTTGCCGGCCGGCAGGTAGCCGACGTGCACGCGGCCGATGATCGGCGCCATGTGGTGTTCGCAGTGGCTTTCGTACTCGATGTCGCGCAGCACGATCAGTTCGTCGTAGCCGGCCACTTCCTCGAAGGTGCGCTCCATGTAGGCGCGCGGATCGTCGCGGTAGCCGCTGAACCAGTCGCCGTAGGCCTCGGCCACGCGCCGCGGGGTATCCAGCAGGCCTTCGCGGGTGGGGTCTTCACCGGCCCAGCGCAGCAGGGTGCGCACGGCCGATTCGGCATCGGCCTGGGTGACCGGGGTGGCGTCGTTGTCTTGTTTGCTCATTACATACAGCACCCGAAGGGGGGCGAGCATCGTACCCGACAGACCCCTCGGACGTCCCCCGCCACGGTGTCCGGGCCTGCGGCGGCGGGCCGGCGTTGGGCTGCGGTTGGGCCAGGGTATTGATAGGATGGAAATTAGTAGTATCCTATCGATCTGCCATGAAACGAACCCTCGACGAACGCACCCAGCTGCAGATGCAGCTCAGCTCCGGCCTGCTTTATGCAGGGCGGCAATGGCAGCGCCTGGCCGACCAGGCCTTGGGCAGCTACGGCATTTCAGCGGCATGCACCATGCCGCTGCTGATGATCGGGCGTGCCGGCGGGGGTATCCGCCAGGTGACGCTGGCCCAGCAGCTGGGCATGGAAGGTCCGTCGCTGGTGCGGCTGCTGGACAAGCTCTCGGCCAGCGACCTGGTCCGCCGCGAATGCGATGCCAGCGACCGCCGCGCCAACCTGCTGTGGCTGACCGACAAGGGCGAAGCCCTGGTGAGCCAGCTGGAAACGGAGTTGATCGGGCTGCGCCAGGGCGTGTTCGGCGAGCTGTCGCTGGATGAACTGCGCACCGTGCTGAAGCTGTGGCAGTTGCTGGCCGATGCCGCCGAACGCGTGACGTAAGCCGTTTCCCCGTTTTACCGCCCGGTGCCGTGTCACGACGCCGGGCGCCCCCCTTTCCGCTCCCCCAGTGAACCCTTTGCCTCGATGTACGGTGAATTCAGTCTCTATGGTGTGTTCGTCCCGACCCTGCTCGGGCTGATGCTGCTGGCGTACCTGCTCAAGAGCGGGCTGCGCGTGGTCCTGCAGCGCACCGGCGCCTACCGCCACATCTGGCACCCCGCCCTGTTCAACCTGGCCGTGTACGTGATCGTGCTTGGCGGGTTGTTTTCCCTGATGCGTTGGATGCAATCGTGAACAAGATCCTCAAGCGTGCTTTCCCGGTCGTGCTGACCGTCGTGGCGGTGATCGCCGCGGTGCTGGTGCTGCGCCATCTGTGGTCGTACTACATGGACGAACCGTGGACGCGCGATGCGCACGTCAGCGCCGACGTGGTGCAGGTGGCACCGGACGTGTCCGGGCTGGTGGAGGCGGTGAAGGTGACCGACAACCAGCCGGTGGCGCGCGGCGACGTGCTGTTCGTGGTCGACCGCGCCCGCTACCAGATCGCGCTGGAACAGGCCCAGGCCGCCCTCGGCGAACGTCGCGCCACGCTGGACCAGCTGCGCCGCGAGATCGCGCGCGACCGCAGCCTGTCCGACCTGGTCGCCGCCGAGGATGCCGAGGTACGCCGCGCCAAGCTGCTCGCCGCGCAGGCCTCGATGGCCACCGCGCAGGCGGCCGTGGACCTGGCCAGGCTCAATCTGGCGCGTACCGAGGTGCGCAGCCCCAGCGCCGGGCACGTCAACGACCGCACCGTGCGTGCCGGCGATTACGTCACCGCAGGGCGGCCGGTAATGGCGGTGCTGGATACCGGTTCGTTCCGCGTTGATGGCTATTTCGAGGAAACCCGCCTGCGCGGCGTGCACGCCGGGCAGAAGGTGGATATCCGCCTGATGGGCGAGGCGCAGCCGCTGCAGGGCCATGTGCAGAGCATCGCCGCCGGCATCGAGGACCGCTACCGCAGCGAAGGCAGCAGCCTGCTGCCGAACGTGACCCCGGCCTTCGACTGGGTGCGGCTGGCCCAGCGCATCCCGGTGCGCATCCATATCGACCATGTGCCGGCCGGGGTCAACCTGATCGCCGGGCGCACCGCCACGGTCACCATCGTGCCGGACACGGTCCAGGCCACGCCGGCACGACCGGCACAGGCGGCGTTGTGAGCCGCCCTGCCCTGCACCGCATCGCGTTGGGGCTGGCGTTGACCACCCTGGCCGCGTGCAAGACCGTGGGCCCGGATTACACCGTGCCCGCAGGATCGGCCTTCCAGCGGCCGGAGGCCAATGCCGCCTTCATCGACACCGGCAACCCACAGGTAGCCGCCGGTGCCGAGCTGCCCGCGCGCTGGTGGGAGCTGTACCAGGACGACACCCTCAATGCCCTGGTACAGCAGGCACTGCGCGACAACGTGGAACTCAAGGTGGCCGATGCAAACCTGCGCCGCGCTGCCGCCGTCTACGAGCAGGCGCTGGATGCCGGTGGTTTCGAGTACGAGGCCGAGGCCGGGGTGAGCCGTGCGCAGCTGTCGGCTGAATCGTTCCTGCTGGAACACGAACTGCCGCCGATCAACCTGGCCGACGGCAAGTTCGCCGTGTCCTACCAGTTCGACCTGTTCGGCAAGCTCAAGCGCGCTTCCGAGGCCGCGCATGCCGACGAGCAGAGCGTGGCCGCCGCCCTCGACCTGGCCCGCGTGTCGCTGGTGGCGCAGGTCGCCGGCAGCTACGTGGAGATCTGCCATGCCAACCATGAGCTGCACGTGGCCGAGCATTCGCTGCAGCTGCAGCAGCGCAGCCGCGAGGTCACCCAGCGGCTGATCAACGCCGGCCGCGGCACCCCGCCCGAGCTGGCCCGCGCCAACGCCCAGGTAGCGATGCTGGAAGCGGCGCTGCCACCGCTGCGCGCCCAGCGCCAAGCCTCCGAATACCAGTTGGCGGCCCTGCTCGGTCGCACCCCGGGACAGCTGCCCGACGGCGTGGGCGACTGCAGCCAGGCGCCGACCCTGGCCCAGCCGCTACCGGTGGGCGATGGCCGCGCACTGCTGCAACGTCGCCCGGACGTGCGCCAGGCCGAACGCCGGCTGGCAGCGGCCACCGCGCGGATCGGCGTGGCCACCGCCGAGCTGTACCCGGACATCCGCCTGGGCGCCTCGGTCGGTGCGGCTGGCCTGCTGGAAGATTTCGGCCAGCCGTTGACCCAGCAGTGGTCGATCGGCCCGCTGATCTCCTGGACGCTGCCGTCCTCGGGCACGCATGCGCGCATCCACGCCACCGAGGCGGGCGCGGACGCGGCGCTGGCCGAGTTCGACCACAGCGTGCTGCAGGCGCTGCGCGAAACCCAGACCGCGCTCAGCCGCTATGCGCACGACCTGCAACGCCTGCAATCGCTGCAGACCGCCCAGCAGCAGGCCGAACTGRCCGCCAGCCAGAACCGGCGCCTGTACCAGGGCGGCCGCACCCCCTACCTGGCCAGCCTGGATGCCGACCGCACGCTGGTCTCGGCCGATGCCACCCTGGCCGCCGCGCAGGCGCAGGTATCGCGTGATCAGATCCAGCTGTTCCTGGCGCTGGGTGGCGGCTGGAACGCCGACGCCGTGGCCGCCGGCAAGGCGACGAGGTAAACGCGATGGTGCTGCTGGACCGTCAGGCGTGGCTGTTTTCGGTGAAGACCTTCCTGGCCGCGCTGGCCGCGCTGTACATCGGGTTGGCCGGCAACCTGTCGCGCCCGTACTGGGCGATGGCCACGGTCTACATCGTGACCCAGCCGATGCTCGGCCCCACCCGCGCCAAGGGCGTGTACCGCATCGTCGGCACCCTGATCGCCGGTGCGGCAACGCTGTGGATGCTGCCGCACCTGGTGGAAATGCCGCTGCTGCTGAGCGCGGCGATGTCGCTGTGGTTGTCCGGCTGCCTGTTCATCGCCCTGCTCAACCGTGGTCCGCGCGGCTACGCGTTCCTGCTGGCCGGCTACACCACCGCCTTCATCGGCTTCCCGGCGGTGACCTCGCCGGACACCATCTTCGACACGGTGGTGGCGCGCAGCGAAGAGATCATCCTGGGCACGGTGGTGGCGGTGCTGTTCGCCTCGCTGTTCTTCCCCACCTCGGTGCGGCCGATGCTGCGCTCGCGGGTCAGCAACTGGATGGGCGATGCGGCGCAGTGGTCGCGGCAGATCCTGCTGCGTGGCCAGGCGCATGGCCCGCGCAACCGGCTGGCCGCCGACCTGGTGCAGTTCGAGGCGCTGATCGAGTTCCTGCGTCGCGACGATCCCCGCCATGCCGGCGCGGCGGTGTCGATGGAGCGGCTGCGCGAACGCATGCTGTTGATGCTGCCGGTGCTGTCTTCCATCGCAGACCGCCTGGGCGCGCTGCGCGCCGGGGGCCGTGCGCTGCCGCCGGGCCTGGAGCCGCTGGTGACCGACATCGCACAGTGGCTGGAGCAGCCCGGCCGCTCCAGCGCCAGCGAATACGCCGCGCTGCGCGCCCGCATCCTGGCGCTCAAGCCGGCGGTGGACGGCGAGCTGGACCACCTGCTGCTGGTGACCCTGCTGCTGCGGCTGGAGGAGCTGGTGGACCTGTGGCAGGACTGCGGCACCCTGCAGGACGCCATCGAACAGGGCAGCGCGCCGCGCGATACCGCCCACTACCGGATCCGCGCCACGCGCAGCAGTGATGCACGGCATGTGGATTACGGCATGGCGCTGTTCTCGGCGGCCAGCGCCGGCGTGGCGTTGATGACCTACTGCGCGCTGTGGATCGGGCTGGGCTGGGAAGGCGGTGGCAACGGCGCGATGATGGCCGCGGTGGCTGCTGCGTTCTTCGCCGCGCAGGACGATCCGGCACCGAGCATGCTGTCCTTCCTGCTGTGGGCGATCGTGGCCAGCCTGGTGGCCGGGGTGTACCTGTTCGGCGTGTTCCCGGCGGTGCATGACTTCGGCAGCCTGGCGCTGGTGCTGGCGGTGGTGTTCCTGCCGCTGGGCCTGCTGCTGCACAAGCCGCAGACCGCGCTGATCGGGCTGCCGTTGACGGTCAACCTGGTGGCGCTGCTCAACGTGCAGAACACCTACAACGCCAACATCCAGAGCTTCATCAATTCCTCGGTGGCGATGTTCATCGGGATCGGGTTTGCGGTGGTGATGACCCGGCTGTTCCGCTCGGTCGGTGCCGAATGGACCGCACGCCGGCTGGTGCGGCAGGGCTGGACCACGCTGGCCGAGGCCGCCGAAGGCCGTGGCCAGCAGGATCGCCAGCAGTTCGCCGCGCGCATGCTGGACCTGCTCGGCCTGCTGGCCCCGCGCCTGGCGGCGACCCCGGAAGGCAGCGACATCGCCTCGGTGGACATGCTTACCGAAGCGCGCATCGGCCTGAACATCCTGCAGCTGCGCCGCGCCCGCCATGGCTTGCCGCCGGCCAGCATGCAGGCGATCGAATCGATCCTGGACGATGTGGGCGCGCACTATCGCGCGCAGGTGGCACGGCGGGCGCCGCTGCCGGCACCGGCCGGCCTGCAGGCCAAGCTGGAGGCCTCGCTGAAGCGAGTTCAGACCGTGGACGCGGGCAAGGCGCGCGATGAGGCGCTGATGGGCGTGCTGGGGCTGCGCTATGCGTTGTTCCCGGACGCACCGGTGGCCGATGCACCTGCCGTTACGGCCGCCGCGGCGCCTGGCCTGCCGGCGCCGCGCTGAACCGGCCCCGCACGGGCCGGCCGGTCCGCGCCGATCAGGGCTATCCTGACGCATGCATTTGCGCATGGATCAAGGTGATTCCCGATGAGTTACGACCTGATGGTGTTCGACCCCGCCGTCGCCCCGCGTGAGGCGGACGCCTTCCTGCAGTGGTACGACGCGCAGACCGAGTGGAACGAGACGCACGACTACGACGATCCGAAGGTGTCGGTGCCGGCGCTGCAGGCGTTCTTCGCCGCGCTCGCCGAGCACTTCCCGCCGATGGACGGCCCCCTGGCCGATGACGAGGATGACCGCCCGGAAGTGACCGACTACAGCGTCGGCCAGCACGTCATCTACGCGTCCTTCGATGATGAAGTGGCCGAGAACGCGCATGGCCTGGTGCAGGTGCTGGCCAACACCCACYAGCTGGGCTTCTTCGATGTCAGCGGTGACGGCGCCATCGTGTTCCCCGATGGCACCGTGGTAATTCCGGAATAAGCCGGGAGCGGGGCTAGAACAACTGCCCCTGCGCCGGTGCGGCGACCGCTGTGTCGCCCACCGGCGGTTCTGATGCGTCTGGCGCGTCTGGCGGGCCATGCAGGCGCGCGGCCAGCCCGGAGATGCGGCTGGCATGCCGCTTGAGCGCGGCCTGGATGACCTCCGCGCTGCCCAGCACATGCAGCGACTGCCGCGCGCGGGTCATGCCGGTGTAGACCAGCTCACGTGACAGCACCCGGTTGTCGCGACGCGGCAACTGCAGCCAGACCTCGTCGAACTCCGAGCCCTGCGCCTTGTGCACGGTCATGGCGAACGCACTTTCATGCGCCGGCAATGCGCCCGGATGGAAGCCGCGTGGCTGGTCGGGCGTGTCGCCGGGGAACCAGGCGGTCACTGCGCCCTGTCGATCCCGCAGGCAGATGCCGATGTCGCCGTTGAACAGGCGATGGCGATAGCTGTTTTCAGTGATCAACAGCAGACGTCCATGGAAATAACCCGGCGCCATGCCCGGACGCGGTACCCCGGCCAACAGGGCTTCGATGCGGGCGTTGAGTCCACGTGCGCCCTGCGCGCCTTCGCGTACGGCCGTGAGCAGGCGGATACGACCGGCGTTGGCCAGTGCCTGCGCCGGATCGGCGGCCTCGCCCAACCCGCGCCAGTGCGCCAGCAGGTGATCGCGGTGCTGCAGCGGATCGGTCTGGTCTTCATGGAAGTGCACGCCAGCCAGCCGGTCACTGCGTAGCAGCGCCAGCGCGGCGTCACTGTCGCCGTCGCGCACGGCATGCGCCAGCGGCACCAGGTCCAGTGCATCGGTCTGCCGATAGCCGCGTTGCAGCTGCACGCGTCGGCCCCCGAAGCGCCTGCCGGCGGCCAGCGGCTGCAGGGTGGCCGGTGACAACAGCGCGCGCAATGCGTCGGCATCGTCGGCGCGGGTGCCCAGGCCATCGCCGCTGGCGCGCAGGATCGCGCTGAGGACGTCGCCGGCTTCCACCGACGGCAGCTGGTCCGGATCGCCGAGCAGCACCAGCCGGGTACCGGAGGCGACCGCCTCGACCAGCTTGGTCATCAGCGGCAGGTCGATCATCGACGCCTCATCCACCACCACCACATCGAACGGCAGCGGGTTGTCGCCGTGGTGACGGAAGCGCGGTGAATCAGGAATGGTCCCAAGCAGGCGATGCAGGGTAGTGCCGGTGGTGGGCATGGCATCGCACAGTGCCGGGGCGATACCGACCAGGCGCAGTCGCTGCACGGCCACGCGCAGGCTTTCGGCCATGCGTTCGGCGGCGCGACCGGTGGGCGCGGCCAGCGCCACCCGCGGCAGCGGCTGGTCGGCCTGCGCCGCCTGCGCGGCGAGCAGCACCAGCAGGCGCGCGATGGTGGTGGTCTTGCCGGTACCGGGCCCGCCGGTGACCAGCACCAGCGGATGGCGCAGCGCCACGCCGGCGGCACGGGCCTGGTGGTCGGTACCGTCGTGCGCCTGCGGGAACAACTGCCCGAACAACACCGCCAGCGCGCCGGGATCGGGCTGGGCCAGCGGATGGGTCGCGATGCGTTGCAGGCCGGCGGCCAGGCGACGTTCGTACTCACGGTAGCGGCGCAGGTAGAGCAGCCCGTTTTCCAGCACCAGCGGCCGGTCGGCGGTGGCCTCGGCAGCGTCCGAGGCCGGCACGTCCACCCACGGCGAAGCGCGCAGCTGCGCAAGCCAGGCTTCGGCGTCGGGCCAGTCGACGTCGGTGTCGACCAGGCGCTGCGGGTGCCGCGGATCCAGCCCGGCATGCCCCTGCGACACCGCCAGCGAGGCCAGCGCCGCGGCCGCCAGCACCGCATCGGGGGTGTCCGGCTGCAACCGGCGCAGGCTCTGCGCCAGCGCGTGGTCGAGGGTGCGCAGCGCGTTGCCGCGTTGCAGGGCGGTGAGCAGGCTCATGCCTCACCCCGTGCGCGTGCGGCCATGCGGGCCTGGGCCTGTTCGCCACCGGCGAACAGCGCATCCATCGCATCGACCAGCGCCGGGTCGAAGCGGTGTGCGTACACGCCGGGGCTGTCCGCGCGCGCGGCATCCAGGCCACGGCAGAACAGGTAGCGGATGCCGCCCATGTCGCGGGCGTAGTCGTACTGCGCGCCCAGCCGGAAGCGCAGCCAGCGGTGCAGCGCCACGGTGTAGATCAGCGCCTGCAGGTCGTACTCGCTGTGTTGCATCGCGCTCTGCAACCGCGCGGCGTCGTAGCCGGGCAGGCGGTTGGATTTGTAATCGAGCACGTACCAGCGCGCATCGCGTACGTAGGTGAGATCGATCTTGCCGGTCATCAGCCCCTCCAGCCGCCGTCGCACGCCGAAGCCGCGACGCTCGCGAACCAGGCCGTGCGCGTGCAGCAGCTCTAGCAGTGCCGGCACCGCCGTGGGCTGCATGGCGAAGTGGAACTCGATTTCGGCGCGGCGCGCATCGGCCGGCAGATCGTGCAATGCGCCCCCTTCGGGCAGCGGTACGGTCAGGGTCTGGCCGACCAGTGCGGTCAGCACCGCCACACCATCGTCGAGGTCTTCATCGGCATAGCCTTCTTCACCCAGACAGGCGCGCAGCACCTGCGCTTCATCGTCCGGCGCGGGCTGTCCCGGCTGCCAGTGCGCCCAGCGCGCGAAGTCGGTGTTTTCCAGCGCATCGTGCAGCACGTTGCCGAAGCGGCTGCCCATGAAGCGCGGGTCGATGACCTCCTCGCTGGGCAACGCCGGTTGCTCGGCGTCCAGGGTGAGGTCCACGCCGACCGGTTCATCAGCGGCCGGTGCGGGAATTTCAGTGGCGGCCGCGTCGGTGTCGTGGCCGGCATCGGCGTGGGCAAGCTGGGTGAAGCTGTACACCCACCAGTCGTGCGGGATGCGCCGGGTCAGCGCGCGCACCGGCGGTAGTTCGCCGTCGCGTTCGAACGCCAGCTGCGGCGGGCGCGGTTCGAGCGGCCCGTCGACCACGGCGATGTCCGGATGCGCACGTAGTGCAGCCATGTCCGAGAGCATCGGCGCCAAACGGGTCTTGGCCAGCCCCGCCAGATCGCCAGCGGCGATCCACAACGCGTGTTCGGCGCGGGTCAGCCCGACGTACAGCAGGCGCGCATCTTCGGCCTCCTGCTCCTGCGCGCTGCGCGTGCTGGCCGCGCTCCACGCCTCGTCCTTGTCCAGTTTCCAGTGCAGCTCGCGGCGGCCGTTGGCATACACCGTGCAGTTCGTATCGGTATTGGGTGCGCTGCCCCCGATGCCGACGAACGGCAGGAACACCAGCGGATACTCCAGCCCCTTGCTCTTGTGCAGGGTGATGATCTGCACCCGGCGCGCGTCCGATTCCAGCCGCAACAGCTGCTGTTCGTCGTTCTGGTCGGCGTGGGCCATCTGTACCTGCAGCCAATCCAGCAGGCCATGCATGCCCAGCGTCTGCGCGGCGGCCTGCTGCAACAGTTCGCCCAGCTGCAGGTAATTGGTCAGCCGACGCTCGCCATCGAGCAGGCCGAGCAGACGTTCGGCGTGTTCGGCGCACAGGTCGGCGATCACCGCGAACGGTCCGCCGCGCTGCCAGCGTTCGCGCCACAGCAGCAGGCGGATCTGCACGCTGCGCTGCGCGTCGCCCTCGCGCTCCATCGCATCGATCGCGGCGGCGTCTTCGCCCAGCAACACGGTGGACAATGCCGCGCGCAGGCGCCCTTCGTCTGCCGGCTGCAGCAGCGCCAGCAACAGCAGGCGCAGGTCCTGCGCCTCGGGCGTGGCGTACAGGCTCTGCTTGCCGGCGGCCACCGCCGGAATGCCGACCGCGCTGAGCGCGTGCTGGATGCGCGTGGCGTCGCGGTGCGAGCGCACCAGCACGGCGATGTCGCCGGGCTGCACCGGCTGACCACGCAGTAGCGCGCGGCCCTGGCGGGCATCGCTGAGCAGCTGGTGGATCGCGGCCACGCAGGCATCGCTGGCCTGCTGCCGCGACGGATCGGCCTTGAGAGTGCCGCCATCGCTGTTGTGCAGCACGCGCACGGTCAGGCCCGGCGCAGGAACCCCGTCGCGCAGGAAATCGGCATCCACCCGCGTGCTGCCCGCATGCACCGGCTCGAAGCCGATGTCCGCTTCGAGGAAGGCGCCGTCGCCGGCATGGGTGTACAGCGCCTCGATGGCGTGCAGCACTGCCGGGCGCGAGCGGAAATTGCGGTCCAGCGGCGGCGCGGCATCGGCCTGGCGCTTGGCCTTGAGATAGGTGTGGATGTCGCCGCCGCGGAAGCCGTAGATCGCCTGCTTGGGATCGCCGATCAGGAACAGCGCCGGCGCCAGACCGGCAGCGCGGGTTTCTGCCGAATCGCCAAACACGCGCTGGAAGATGCCCCACTGGCGGTCGTCGGTGTCCTGGAACTCATCCACCAACGCGATCGTGTACTGCGCGCGCAGCTGCTGCACCAGCACATCGCGGTGCGGGCCTTCCAGCGCATCGGCGACGCCATCGATCAGGTCGTCATAGGTCTGCACCCGGCCGATCCGCTTGAGCTCGGCCAAGCGCGCGCGGGCCTGGTCGCGCAGCGCGTGCAGGAAGGCGGTCGCCTGGCCGCGCTGCCACAGCGCCAGCGCATCGGCCGCGGCCAGGTACACGGCAAGGGCGTGCTGCAGCGGCGACTGCGGCGTCCTGCCCGCGTGGGCCTTGTTGGTGCGCGCGGTGAGTTCTTCGACGGTCAGCCGGCGCAGCCGCTCGGGGTCGGCATCCAAGGTTGCGCCCGGCGTGTCATCGGCCGCCCAGCGGTGCAGCTGCACGGCCAATGGTTCCAGCCAGGCCAGTTTGTAGCTGTTGCCGTTGAGCACTTTGTTCTCGACTGCCGCACAGACGTCGCCCAGGAAGGCTTCCCCGTGCTGGCGGTAGTCGGCGGCGAACTGGCGCGCGGCCAGCGCGTGCGCCGGACGCGGATCGTGGTCCAACCCGATGGGCACCGGCGGTAACAGCGGCAGCGGCTTGATCAGCGTGGTCAGGTCACCGGCCAGCGCCTCGGGCGTGGACCACAGCCGCGTCAACGCATCCACGGTGGCTGCATCGTTGGCATGCACGCGCCACAGGTCGGCGGCCAGTTCGTCGTGCAGCGCGCGTTCGCTGGGCAACAGGGTCGGTGGATCGAAGGTATGGCCACTCTCCAGGGCGTGTTCGCGCAGCACGCGGGTGCAGAAGCCATGGATGGTGAAGATCGAGGCCAGGTCGATTTCATCGGCGGCGGTCTGCAGCCGGCGCGCGAGCGCCGCCGGCGTTTCTTCGCCCAAGGCCAGCTGGCGCTGCAGGATCATCCGGGTCAGCAGCACCTCGGGGGTGTCCGCATCGGTCGGCGCGCGCTCGACCAGCTGCGCGGCCAGCGCCAGCCGCTCGCGGATGCGCTTGCGCAGTTCCTGGGTGGCCGCATCGGTAAAGGTCACCGCCAGGATCTGGCCGATGCGCCAGCCCTTCTCCACCACCAGCCGGGTGAACAGCGTGGCCAGGGTGAAGGTCTTGCCGGTGCCGGCACTGGCCTCGATCAGGCGCACGCCGTCCAGCGGCAGCGTCAGGTAGGGATCGTCGAGAAGGTCGTGGTCACTCATGTTGTCGCGCCCTGGTCATCGAAGCCGGGGAATACCCGGCCCTCGCGCACCGCGGTGAAGACCACGAAGCTGTTGTGCAGCAGTTGCCGGTAGCTGTCTGGCGTGGCGAAGGGATCGCGTCCGCGCAGGGCCAGCGGGTAGCCGGCGCCGCTGGATTCACCCCACGTCCGGTCGCTGCCGTACCACCTTGCCCGGCCCTCGGTTTCGCGCTTGGCCTCGGCGGCGGTGTAGATCGCCCACGCGGTGGACGGCGCGTATGGCAGCGGCGCGCGCAGCCCTTCGCTGCGCAGGTGCAGCAGGCGCCGCAGCACCTGCCGGGCCTGCTCGGGCGGCAACGGTGGCAGCACGTGCGGGCCCAGCCCGTCATCATCCGCATCGTGGAACTGCACCAGCGCCAGCGCGTCGCCGGCGGCATTGGCCAGCAGCCAGTCCAATCCCTGGCGGATCGCCGCACGCCCGTTGAGTGGGCCCGGGCGCAGCCGCACCAGGCCGTGCGGATGCACGCCGTCGATGCGGCCGTGCAGGCGCACGCCGTCGATCTCAACCTCGTACCGGCGGCTGTCGGCGTCGGTGCCGGCCTGCCATTGGGCCAGCGCCTGCGCGTAGGGGCGGGTCTGGGCCTGCAGCGCCTCGAACTGGCGCTGCCCCAGCGCACCGGAGGGCAGCAGCGCGCGGGCGCGCAGCCGCGGATAAAGCGGCGCATCGTCCCCGTCCAGGGTGGCCTCGATCACCGCCTGCCGCAGCAGCAACGTATCGCTGCCGCGCGCGGCCATGACCAGCGGTTCCACGTCATCGGCATCGCCGAGGTCCTCGGGCAGGCGCAGGCCCAGCCGCTGCGACAGGAACTGGCTGGCCGGGTCGGTGAGGAAGCGGCGCAGCGCGTCCAGGCTGAGTTCGGCCTCGCCGGGCAACGTGTCCGGGATCGGCAATGGCTGGTCGAACCACGGCGCCAGCGCGCGCCGCTGTCCGCCAAGCGAACCGGCGGCCGGGTGCCACTGCTGGCGATAACTGAAACGCCGCGGCTCATCGCCGCCGCCAAACGCGGCCGGGGCGAAGGGCTGCAGCGAGTGGCGCACGGTCAGCTCCCTCGCCGCGCTGGCCGGTGCCAGGTGGTAGTCGGCGGCGGCGTCGATCAGTTCGCTGACCAGCACCGAGGGTTCGCGCACGCTGCCATCGCGCGGGTCGGCACCGAGATAGCTCAGGTAGAACACGTCCTGCGCCGAGGCGAACAGCTGCAGGAACAGGAAGCGGTCGTCCTCGCGCAACGAACGATCGCCATGCCGGCGCCTGGCGGTGCCCAGTTCGGCGGTGAGCTGGTTGAGCCCGGCAGCCGGGTCGCGGCGCGGGAAATCGCCGTCGTTGAGCCCCAGCACACAGATCACCCGGAACGGCAGCAGGCGCATCGGCACCATGCGGCCAAAGCTGATCCCACCGGTCAGCAGCGGGGCGCGGGTGTCGGCCTCGGCCAGCACCCCGGCGAAGTGCGCACGCAGCACTTCCGGTGCCACCGTGCCGTGGAAACCGGCCTGCTCGGCATCGCGGGCGAATTCGTTGATCAGCTTGCGCAGGCGCTCCAGCGCGCGCTGGCTGTTGGCCGCCTGCGGCGGCTCGGGCAGCAGCGCGTCCAGCAGCGCCAGCAGGCGTTGGCGCCACTGTGCCGGCGGCAAGGCGTCGCCCAGCGCCTTCTGGTACCGGGCCAGCACGCGCAACAGCCCAAGCAGGCGGTCCAGCGCCTCCAGCGCGCTGCCTTCCAGCTCCGGCCACGGCGCCACGCCGGCGATATCGCCGTCGCTGCCGCTGGCATGGCCCAGCAGCAGGCGATCCAGCGCGAACTGCCAGGTGAAGGCATCATCGCGCGGGGCCTGGTGCTGGCTGCGGTGGTGGGCATCCAGCCCCCAGCGCGCGCCGGCGGCCTGCAGCCAGTCGTGCAGGCGATCGAAGTCGGCCGCATCCAGCCCGGCCGCCTCGGCCAGCGGCGCGCTGGCGAGCAGGTCCAGCACTTCGTTCAAACCGAACCGTGACACCGGCAGGCCGAGCAGGTGCACGAAGACATCGGCCAGCGGCTCGCCGGCCAAGGGGCTGGTATCGGCCAGTGCGTACGGAATGTGGTCGTCCCCCCCGCTGCGACCGCCGAACACCGCTTCCAGGTACGGCACGTAGGGGTCGATGTCCGGGGCCAGCACCGCGATCTCACGGGCCTGCAACGGCGGCTCGAAGCGCGGGTCCTGCAGCAGCCCGCGCAACTGGTCGTGCAGCACCTGCAGTTCGCGCAGTCGGGTATGGCAGGCATGCACCTGCAGGCTGGGATCGTCGCGGCGCAGGCCATCGCGGCGCTCACCGG
The DNA here is from genome assembly GCF_056400545.1 of Stenotrophomonas sp. P5_A8. Taxonomy (NCBI): domain Bacteria; kingdom Pseudomonadati; phylum Pseudomonadota; class Gammaproteobacteria; order Lysobacterales; family Lysobacteraceae; genus Stenotrophomonas; species Stenotrophomonas sp. P5_A8. The sequence continues at coordinate 29,608 of NZ_JBFULB010000010.1, forward strand.
AGGGCTGTCCACGGCGGTGGAACAGATCGCGTTGCAGCCGATGCAGCAGGCTGTCGGACAGTCCACCCGCGTCCATGTCCGCACGCGCATCGTCTTCGGGATCGTCATAGGCGGCGATCTCACCGGACGGATGCACTACCTCGTAGCTGCCCAGCACCGCCATGAAGTCGCGCCCGGCCGCGCCCCAGGCCTGCAGCAGGCGGTTCTCGCCGGCCGCGTCGCCGAACGGATCGGGCGCGCCGCTGCGCAGTTTCTCGCCCAGAGTCTGCAGGTCGCCCCAATACGCCTGGGTCGGGGTGGGCAGGTAGAAGTGCATCGTGCCGACCCGCGCCTGGGTGGCCATCACCCGCAGCACGTCGGGCGAAATGTTGAGCGTGGCGAAGGCGAACACCCGTGCCGGCAGGCCCTGTGGCAGTGCCTGCCCTGCCCCTTCGAAGCGCGACAGGTAAGCATCGATGCGACGGGCGCGGTACTGGTGGCCGCTGGCGATGTGCCGCCACAGGATCGCCTGTGGATCCTGCGCGTCGGCACCGGCTTCCCAACGCAGCAGCCAGTCGCGGCGCCAGGCCTGGTACTTCTCGAACACCGCGGCCAGCTCGCCGGCCAGCGCCCAGGGCTTGAGCGGATCGGCGGCCGACAGGTAGGCCTGCAGCGCGCGCATCGGCGCCTGCCCCAGCAGGTCCGGATCACGCAGCGCGGCATACAGCTTCCAGCGCAAAGCGGCAGCGCTGAGGTCATCGTGCTCGCCCGGGACGTTGGCGTTGAGCGCGCGCGCGACGAACTCACCGGGGGTGAGGAATTCCAGATTGGCGGCAATGCCATACTCGACCGCCAGGGTGGACTGCAGCCAGCGCCGCATCGCGACCTGCGGAATCAGCACCACCTCCGGGACCAGGATCGACTGCCCCGGCACCGGCGTACGCACCGCGGTGGCCAGCAAGGCGGCCAGGACGTCGAGTGAATTGGAGTGGTACAGGCGGAAGTCGGACGCAGCATCAGTCATCGCGCCAGTGTGCCGCAGCCGTCGCACGATCACGAGGGTGGCCGGCGACGGTCTGGCCCTACGACCTGGCTGTCGTCGCCCGGTACGGTGTGTTGCGAGCGCGGTCTCAGGCCGACCGGTAACGGTCGTGCGACAATACTGCACGGTCCAGTTCGGTTATGTTCAGCCGTTCACCACGATCTTACAACGTTGGAATTTTGTTAATGGCTTCCATGACGGCTTCCGCAGAACCTCTGGTGCAGTTGTCCAACGTGCGTATCGATCGCGGCGGTCGCAGCATCCTGCGCGACGTGTCGCTGCAGGTGCCGCGCGGCAGCATCACCGCCGTGCTGGGGCCGTCGGGCAGCGGCAAGTCGACCTTGTTGGCGGCGCTGACCGGCGAACTGCGCCCGGTGGCCGGCGAGATCACCCTGTTCGGCAAGCCCATCCCCACCGGCACCGGCGCGCTGCTGGAGATGCGCAAGAGCGTGGGCGTGCTGCTGCAGGGCAATGGCCTGCTCACCGACCTCACCGTGGCCGAAAACGTCGCCCTGCCGCTGCGCACCCATACCCGTCTGCCCGCGGCCGTACTGAACCGGCTGGTGCAGATGAAGCTGCACGCGGTGGGCCTGCTGGCCGCCGCCGATGCCTGGCCGCGCGAGCTGTCCGGCGGCATGGCCCGGCGCGTGGCGCTGGCCCGTGCGCTGGCGCTGGACCCGCCGCTGATGATCTACGACGAGCCGCTGACCGGGCTGGACCCGATCGCCTCGGGGGTGATCATGAGCCTGATCCAGCGTCTCAACCACAGCCTGGGGCTGACCAGCATCATCGTCAGCCACCATGTGCATGAGACCCTGCCGATCTGCGACCAGGTGATCGCCATTGCCAATGGTGGCGTGGTGTTCCAGGGCAGCCCGGCCGCGCTGGAGTCCAGCCAGGACCCGCTGTTGCGGCAGTTCCTGCATGGCCAGCCCGATGGTCCGATTCCGTTCGATGCCGCGCCGCGCGCGAGGGTTGCCTGATGCCGTTCGTTGACGCCACCCGCTCGCTGGGCCGCGCCGGCCTGTTCTCGCTGACGGTGCTGCGCGGCTCGCTGCCGACCGCCGACTTCCTGGCCGAACTGACCCGCGAGATCTACAAGGTCGGCGCGCGCTCGCTGCCGATCATCGCCGTCGGCGGTGCTTTCGTCGGGCTGGTGCTGACCCTGCAGGGCTACCGCACGCTGACCACCTTCGGCGCCGCCGACGCGCTGTCCACACTGCTCGGCCTGTCGCTGTACCGCGAACTGGCGCCGGTGCTGACCGCGCTGCTGTTCATCGGCCGCGCCGGCAGCTCGATCGCCGCCGAACTGGGCCTGATGCGCGCCACCGACCAGATCAAGGCGCTGGAACTGATGGCCATCGATCCGGTCGCCAAGGTGGTGGCGCCGCGCTTCTGGGCAGCGGTGCTGACCGTGCCGCTGCTGACCGGCATCTTCTGCTCGATGGCGATCAGCGCCAGCTACTTCGAGGCCGTGCACGTGCTGGGCCTGGACAATGGCGTGTTCTGGTCGGCGCTGAGCAACAGCGTGGACTTCTGGGACGATTTCGGCGTGGCGATGCTGAAGTCGGCCATCTTCGGCGGTACCGCGGCACTGGTGGCGTCGTACGTCGGCTTCCACGCCGAGCCGACCATCGAAGGCACCTCGGTGGCCACTACCCGCGCGGTGGTGAACGCCTCGCTGCTGGTGCTGATGTTCAACTTCGTGCTGTCGGCCATGATGTTCCGGTAATTCCCGGAACGGCATGCAACGCAACCCCGCCCCGGCACCCGTCGGGGAACCTGACAAAAGAACAGTGAGATAACCCCATGGCCATCCGCGGTCCCAGACTCGAATTTTCCGTCGGCGCTTTCCTGCTGCTGGCGCTGGCCTCGCTGCTGGTGCTGGCCATGGCCTCCACCAACCAACGGTGGGGCCTGGGTGGCGACGGCTACGAACTCAAGGCGCGCTTCACCCAGATCGGGCAGCTGCGCAAACAGGCGCCGGTGAAGATCGGCGGCGTGGTGGTGGGCCAGGTCGCCGGCATCGAGCTGGACCCGACCAAGTTCGATTCCATCGTCACCCTGAAGCTGGACGGCAAGTTCAAAGACCTGCCGGCCGACACCTCGGCGGGCATATTCACCAGCGGTTTGCTCGGCGAGAGCTATATCGGACTGCAGCCGGGCGGTGATCCGGACGTGCTCAAGTCCGGCGACGAGATCGTGTTCACCCAGCCGGCGGTGGATCTGCTGCAGTTGGTCGGCAAATACATGTTCAGTGGCCCGGCCAATACCGGCGGCGCCGCTCCCCAGGATGCTCCCGGTGCGGAAGCGCCGGCTACGGAAGCGCACAAATGAAAACCAAACTGATCCCGGTCCTGCTCGCCTCGGCCCTGCTGGCCGGTGCTCCCTCGCTCAGCTTCGCCCAGGCCGCACCGGCCGCTGCCAGCGCCCAGCAGGGCCAGGCCAGCACCGTCGTGCTCGATGCCAGTACGCGCATCCTGTCCACCCTGCAGCAGCGCCGCACCGAGTTCCGCAGCAACCCGACCGCGCTGCGCGGCTTCATCAACGGTGAGCTGACCAAGACCTTCGACCGCGACTACGCCGCCCGCCTGGTGCTGGGCGTGCACGGCCGTGGCGCCTCCGACGCCGATGTGAAGCTGTTCGCCGATGCCATGGCCGACAACCTGATGCAGCGCTACGGCTCGGCACTGCTGGATATCCAGGGCAAGCCCAGCTTCCGCCTGAAGTCCGAATCGCCGCTGCCGGGCAACCGCGGCGTCAAGGTGTCCACCGAACTGGTGCGCGCCGGCAGCGAAGCGACTCCGGTCGACTATCTGATGCGCAACGTCGGCGGCCAGTGGAAGATCTTCGATGTGATGATCGAAGGCATCTCCTACGTGCAGACCTTCAAGACCCAGTTCGACGCCCCGCTGCGCCAGAAGTCGATCCAGCAGGTGGCCACCGAGCTGCGCAACGGCAGCATGCAGGCCGCCCCGAGTGGCAAGTAACCCGGCCAGCGTCAGCGTGCAGGGCACGTCGCTGGTGTTCAGCGGCGTGCTCGATCGTGCCGCGGTGACGGCCTTGTGGCCGTCGCTGCAGGCCACCGCCGATGCGCAGGTGCTGGACCTGACTGCGGTGCCGCGGTTGGACAGCGCCGGCCTGGCGCTGCTGGCCGAACTGGCCGCGCGCCTGCGCAGCATGGGCATCCAACCGCGTTTCAACGGCGCTCCCGCCGGCTTCACCGAACTCAGCGCAGCCTACCGGTTGGCGCCGTCCCTGGATTTCAATGCCCCCTCTGCCGCGAGCTGACATGAACGTCATACGCAACCTCCCCTTCGTCGTGCTCGCCCTGGCGTTGACCGCCTGTGCCGGCAAGCCCGCCCGCGAGGCCGCACCGGCCAGCGTGGCCGTGGACGCTTCGGCGCCGGTCGACGCCCCCGTCGCGGTCGACGACACGGCCAGCGTGCCGGCCGCGGCAAGCGCCGCACCGGCC
>NZ_JBFULB010000011.1:0-30417 GCF_056400545.1 Stenotrophomonas sp. P5_A8
GCCCCATGCCCTTGGAGGCGAAATAAAGGAGGAGGGGGCGGCCGCAGGCCGACACCGGGGGACATTCGCCGGAAAGGGCATGGGGCCCAGTGCCCGACCCACCGACCGCCCCGCGTGGCGGCAATACCCCTCACGTCCCCACGTGCACGCCTTCCACGATCTCGCTGCACCCAAGATGGTCCAACGCGATCTCCAGTGCATGCATGTAACTCTGCGCGCGGTACCCGTGCGCCACACCGATACGCTGGCCCACGTCCGCCGGCAGGCACGCCTCCGGCGTCCGGGTGTCATCGTCGTGCACTTCCACGTAGACATTGTGCAGATGCGGCAGCAACCGGTGCAGGCGCACGCTGCCTACGCAGGCGCCCGGATCGAGCAGCGTCACCTCGCCGCGGCTGTGGTCGGCCACGCGCAGCGCGTCCAGCAGTTCCTGTTCGGAGCCGCAGGCGCGGATTGCCACCGTGGTGCCGGCATCGATCGCACGGTGCACCAGCGATTTCAACACCGGTGCCGGCAACGGCTGCGCGGTGCGGATCAGCGGACCGGCTGCTTCCGGCCCGCGAATGATGAAGATCGACATGGCTCAGGCCCCCTCCGGCACGACCTGCAGGCGACGCGCGGCGATCGCCAGCGACAGCCGGCAGGCATCGTCGCGGCCGCTGCTGCACACCACCCGCGCGGTCGGTGCGTGCTGCGGGTGCAGGTGGTCATCCAGCGCGTCGTCGTCGTTGCTGGCCATCTCGATGTACGGCGCCGGCAACGCCTCCAGCGCACTGCGCAGCGCCTGGCCGTAACGCGCCCACTGATGGCCATCGACGGCGGTCGTGGCAATCAGCACCAAGGCAGGACGGCTGCGCTGGGCCCGCTGCAGGCAACGCACCAGCGCCGGCAGCGAGTCGCAATCGCGGCAGGCCAGGCGGTGCCCGGCGACCCGGGCAGGCACCGGCGCGGCATCCGGCGCCGCGCCAGGCGGCGTGTGCCGGATCATCAGGATGGTCATGGAACACCTCGAACAAGCGCCCTGCGGCGCGGTGACGCCACGATGCGACCGGGGCCCGTAAAACCGCCATGCCGGTGGCCGCTTCCGCGCGTAAATATCGCGTAGCTTCTGCACCAACCACCGGGAACTTGGCCACCGCCGGCCGGTCACAACCAGACCCCTTGAGAGCGCCCTGCCATGGATAGTTCCACCGCTGCTGCCCCGAACCGGATGCTGCATTGGCTGAAGAAGGAAGCGCTCCCGCTGGCGGTGATGCTCGGCCTGCTGCTGGCCGCACGCGACTCGCTGGCCAACCACTACCAGGTGCCCAGCGGCTCGATGCAGCACACCCTGATGCCGGGCGACCGGGTGGTGGTGGACATGCGCGCCTACGGTCTGCGCCTGCCGTTCACCTCGGTTGAACTGCTGCACACCGGCCAGCCGCAGCGCGGCGACGTGGCGGTGTTCGACTCGCCGGTGGACGGCATCCGCCTGATCAAGCGCATCGCCGCCGTCGGCGGTGACCGGGTGGAACTGCACGAGGGCCACCTGAGCATCAACGGCCAGCCGCTGGCCGAGGCCGGCGCGGGCGAGATCGAGGACTTCGGCCAGCACCTGGCCCAGCTCGACCTCGGCCAGGGCGGCGGTCCGGACATCAGCGGCCTGACCGTGCCGGCCGGCAAGGTGCTGATGCTTGGCGACCACCGTGGCAACAGCGCCGACGGTCGCTATTTCGGTCTGGTGGATGCCTCCGCCCTGTATGGCAAGGCCGCGCGGGTCTACTACCGGCGCGGCGAGGGCCTGACCTGGCAGTCCCTCTAACCCGGCGCGTGATCTGAATCGAGATGTCGGACGTCTCGATCCAGACAGTCCAGGTTATGGATCGACCTGTCGGCGCTGCCTATCCTGAGCGCTGACTCTTCACTCCGGCCCGGACACACGGGCCTTACCGGCATGAATGGCGACACCGCAGCGGTCCCCGCCCGCAGCCCCCAGGCCCCCGCCACGGCAGCGGCTGCGGACCACATCCAGCAAGGCACGCCGGCGTTCCGGCGCACCGCCGCGGCACTGTTCCTGGCCGGTTTTTCCACCTTCGGCCTGCTCTACACGGTGCAGCCGCTGCTGCCCGAGTTCAGCCGGCACTTCGGCGTCTCGGCAGCCAACAGCGCGCTGACCCTGTCGCTGAGCACCGGGCTGCTGGCGGTGTCGATGCTGATCGCCGGGCTGATCTCCGACCGCATCGGCCGCCGCGGGGTGATGGTCGCCGCGCTGCTGGCCTCCAGCGTGTTGTCGGTGGCGACGGCGATGGTCGATGACTGGTCCACCCTGCTGGTGCTGCGCACGCTGCTGGGCATCGCGCTGAGCGGCGTGCCGGCGGTGGGCATGACCTACCTGGCCGAAGAAATGGACAGCCGCGCGCTGGGCCTGGCCATGGGCCTGTACATCGGCGGCAATGCGATCGGCGGCATGAGCGGCCGTCTCATCGCCGGCATCGTGGCCGACCACTGGGGCTGGCGCTGGGGCATCGGCGTGGTGTCGTCGATCGCGCTGCTGAGCACCGTGCTGCTGTGGTTCCAGCTGCCGCCCTCCCGCCACTTCCAGAGCCGTCGCGGCGGCCTGCGCGAACTGCCGGCACGCTGGCGCAGTCTGTTCGCCGATCCCGGGCTGCCGTGGCTGTTCGCCACCGCGTTCGTGCTGATGGGTGTGTTCGTCACCCTCTACAACTACCTGGGCTACCACCTGCTCGCCCCGCCCTATGGGTTGAGCCAGACCGTGGTCGGGCTGATCTTCAGCGTGTACCTGGTGGGCACCTTCAGCTCGGCGTGGATGGGGCAGCAGGCCAACCGGCATGGTCGCAGCCGCGTGCTGGCGATCTGCTACGGGCTGATCGCGCTGGGCATCGTGCTGCTGGCGCTGCCGTGGCTGGGCTGCATGGCCCTGGGCATCGCGCTGGTGACCTTTGGTTTCTTCGGTGGGCACTCGGTAGCCAGCAGCTGGGTCGGCAGCCGTGCCGGGGCGATGCGCGCGGAAGCCTCGGCGCTGTACCTGTTCGCCTATTACCTGGGCTCCAGCGTGGCCGGCGTGATCGGCGGCGTGTTCTACACGCACTGGGACTGGCTGGGCGTGTGCGGCTTCGTCGGCGTGTTGACCGTGGCCGGCGGCGCGATTGCCTGGCGGCTGCGGCAGCGCGTGCAACCGACCGCCGCCGCCGCGCTCGCGCTCAGCCGCTGACGCCCTGCAGCAGCCGGGTGAAGTGCGCGATCAGCGGCGAGGCCGCACCGCGCCGGCAGGCCACGTGCACTTCCGAACTGGCGGCGCGGTCGCTCAGGGCGACAAAACGTGCACCGTCGACCTGGATATGGCTGCACGAGGATGGCAGCACCGTCACGCCCAGCCCGGAGGCGGCCAGGCTGATCAACGTCGAGGCCTCACCGGCTTCCTGCACGATACGCGGGGTGAAGCCGGCGCTGCGGCACAATGCGATGAAATGATCGTGGATGCCCGCGCCGACCTCGCGCAGGAAACCCACGAACGGCTCATGGGCAAACAGCCGCAATGCCACTGGTGCGTCGGCGGCCAGACCGCGTACCAGCGGATGCTGGCCATGCACCACCAGCGCCAGTGGATCGCTGAACAGCTTGCGCGACATCAACGGTGCCGGCAAAGCACGTTTGCGGATCAGCCCGACGTCCAGCTCGCCGGCCATCAGCGCATCGATCTGCTGCAGCGTGTTCATCTCGCGCAGCTTCAACTGCACCTCCGGAAACTGCTGGCGGTAGGCGAAAATCGCCCGGGGAATCTGCGTGGACAGCGGCGTGGCACGGGTCAGCCCGATGCGCAGCTCGCCGGTTTCGCCGCGTTGCGCGCGCTGGGTCAGATCAATCGCGGTGTCGACCCGGGCCAGCACCTCACGTGCCTGCTCCTGCAGGACGCGGCCGGCATCGGTGAGTTCCACGCGGCGATTGGCGCGCAGGAACAGGCGCGCACCGAGCAGGGTTTCCAACTGGCGGATCTGTTGGCTGAGCGGCGGCTGCGACATGCCCAGGCGCTCGGCCGCGCGGCCGAAATGCAGGGTGTCGGCGACGGCCAGGAAGTAGCGCAGGTGGCGCAGTTCGATCGGCATGGAAGGGGCCTGCGTCAGCGCTCGGAATGACCGCTTTCATCATAGCTGCGCGGCGTGAACAGGTCCGGCTGGATCAGGTCGATGAAGGCGCGCGCCTGCGGCGACAGGAAGCGTCCACGGCGCACGATCACCCCATAGCTGCGCTCGGGGAACCAGGCGCTCATCGAGCGCGTCAGCAGCTTGTCGTGGTCGGCATCGTTGAGGCACAACGCCGGCACGATCGAGATGCCCATGCCCATCGCCACATACTGCTTGATCACCTCCCAGCCGCCCACTTCCAGCGCCACGGTGTAGGGCATGCGCTGGCGCTGGAACACCTGGTCCACCAGTCGGTAGGTGATCTGGCGCTTGGGTGGCAGGATCAGCGGATAGGCGGAGATCGCCTCCAGGGTCAGTTCCTTCACCCGTGTGAGCGGGTGGTCGGGCGGGGTGATCAGCACCTGCTCGAAACGGTAGGCCGGCGCATAGCTCAGGTCGGCCGGGACGTCGGTCATCGAGCCCACCGCCAGGTCGGCCGCATCGCTGCGCAGCAGTTCCGTGCCGTCGGCACTGATCGCGTTGTGCAGGGTCAGGCGCACGTCCGGGTGACGCTGGCGGAAGCGCTCCACGATGCGCGGCAGCAGGTACAGGATGGTCGAGCTGTTGGCGGCGATGTTGAGTTCGCCCGCGTCCAGCCCCTTCACCTTGTCGCGAAAGCTGGCCTCCAGCCCGTCCAGGTTCTCCACCAGCGGCTGGGCCATCTCGAACAGCAGCTGGCCTTCGCGGCTGGGCACCAGCCGGCGCCCGCTGCGCTCGAACAGCACCACCCCCACTTCGCGCTCCAGCGCCTGCAATTGCTGGCTGATGGCCGGTTGGCTGACGAAAAGCGCCTCAGCCGCACGCGAGACCGAACCCAGCCGGACGGTCTGGCAGAACGCCCGCAGCGGCTTGAGCCGATCGGATTTGTAGGAAAACCGGGGACTTGGCGGGCGCGGTGTGGGCATGGTGTCACGAGTATAAGCTCACCTTATGTAATGCATTGCGATAACTGTTTTGTCAAATACGGTACGGCGGCGCACGGTGAAGCCCTACCGCATTGCAGGAGCCCGCCATGTCCGCCGTCGCCGCTTTCGCCACTGCCCAGCCCACCCCGGCCGATGCCCCCGCCACCCCCGGGATCACGCTGACCACCCAGCTCGCCGGCCAGTCCGCGTTGCTGCCGGCGGGGGTACTGGCCTTGCTGGTGTCGCTGCACCGTGCGGTGGAGCCCGAGCGCCAGCGCCGGCTGCAGGCCCGGGTGGCGCGCCAGGCGTTCTTCGATGGCGGCGGGCTGCCGGACTTCCGCGCCGACACCGCGCAGATCCGCAATGAAGACTGGACCGTCGCCCCGCTGCCGGACGCGCTGCAGGACCGCCGCGTGGAGATCACCGGCCCGACCGACCCGAAGATGGTCATCAACGCGCTGAACTCCGGGGCCAAGGTGTTCATGGCCGACTTCGAGGATTCCACCGCACCGGCCTGGCGCAACCTGCTGGCCGGCCAGCAGGCGCTGATCGGCGCGGTGCGCGGCGATCTGACCCACACCGGCCCGTCGGTGGACGGCAAGCCGGGCAAGCAGTACKCGCTGCGTCCGTTCAACGAACAGGCCGTGCTGATCGTACGTCCGCGCGGCTGGCACCTGGACGAAAAGCACGTGCGCATCGACGGCCAGCCAATCGCCGGTGGCTTGTTCGATGCGGCGGTATTCGCCTTCCACAACGCGCGCACGCTGATGTGCAAACAGCGCGGCCCGTACTTCTACCTGCCCAAGCTGCAGAGCATGGAAGAGGCGGCGCTGTGGGAGACCGCGCTGTCGCACATCGAAGGCATGCTCGGCCTGCCGCACGGGCAGATCAAGGTCACGGTGCTGATCGAAACACTGCCGGCGGTGTTCGAGATGGACGAGATCCTGCATGCGCTGCGCGACCGCATCGTCGGCCTGAACTGTGGGCGCTGGGACTACATTTTTTCCTACATCAAGACCTTCCGCCGCCACGCCGACAAGGTGCTGCCCGAGCGCGGCCAGGTGACCATGACCCAGCCGTTCCTGAAGGCTTATTCGGAACTGCTGATCCGCACCTGCCACCGCCGCGGCGCGCATGCGATGGGCGGCATGGCCGCGCAGATCCCGATCAACCACGATGCCGCCGCCAACGAACAGGCGATGGCGCGGGTGCGGGCGGACAAGCTGCGCGAAGTCACCGCCGGCCACGACGGCACCTGGGTGGCGCATCCGGCGCTGATCCCGGTGGCACAGGCGATCTTCGACGAACACATGCCCGGGCCGAACCAGCACGCGGTACTGCGCCGGGATGTGCAGGTGGGGCGCGATGCGCTGATCGCCGCGCCCACCGGCACCATCACCCGCGCCGGTTTCGAGGGCAACGTGGAAGTCTGCGTGCGCTACCTGGCCGCGTGGCTGGACGGCAACGGCTGCGTGCCGATCCACCACCTGATGGAGGACGCGGCCACCGCCGAGATCAGCCGCAGCCAACTGTGGCAGTGGCTGCACGTGCCCGGCCAGCAGCTCGACGACGGCACCGCCATCGACCTGCCCCTGCTCGACGCCACCCTGGCCCAGCTTCCCGCACGCCTTGGCGACCGCAGTGCGCTGCCCGGTGCCGCCCGCATCGACGAAGCCATCGCGCTGCTGGCGCAGCTCAGCCGCCGCGATGAACTCACCGATTTCCTGACCCTGCCCGCTTACGACCGTCTGGACTGACCTGTACCGCCCGCCTCCAGCATCGCTTCACCCATTCAACGTATTCCCCCCTGGAGAAACGCCATGAGCACGCTGCCGACCGCCGAACAGATCCAGCACGAATGGAACACCGACCCGCGCTGGGCGGGCATCCAGCGCAACTACACCGCCGCCGACGTGGTGCGCCTGCGCGGCACCGTGCACGTGGAGCATTCGCTGGCCCGGCTGGGCGCGGAAAAGCTGTGGACCTACCTGCAGGAAAAAGACTTCGTCAACGCGCTTGGCGCGCTGACCGGCAACCAGGCCATGCAGCAGGTCAAGGCCGGTTTGAATGCCATCTACCTGTCCGGCTGGCAGGTGGCCGCCGACGCCAACCTGGCCGGCCAGATGTACCCCGACCAGTCGCTGTACCCGGCCGACTCGGTGCCGGCGGTGGTCAAGCGCATCAACAACACGCTGCTGCGTGCCGACCAGCTGCACCATGCCGAGGGCAAGGACGATATCGACTTCCTGCAGCCGATCGTGGCCGATGCCGAAGCCGGTTTCGGCGGCGTGCTCAACKCCTTCGAACTGATGAAGGCGATGATCGAGGCCGGCGCGGCCGGGGTGCACTTCGAGGACCAGCTGGCCTCGGTGAAGAAGTGCGGGCACATGGGCGGCAAGGTGCTGGTGCCCACCCGCGAGGCCATCGAAAAGCTCAACGCCGCGCGCCTGGCCGCTGACGTGATGGGCGTGCCGACCCTGCTGGTGGCCCGCACCGACGCGGAGGCCGCCGACCTGCTGACCAGCGACATCGACCCCAACGACCAGCCCTTCGCCAGCGGCGAGCGCACCCCGGAAGGCTTCTACCGCACCCGCAACGGCCTGGACCAGGCGATCAGCCGCGGCCTGGCGTATGCGCCCTATGCCGACCTGATCTGGTGCGAGACCGGCAAGCCGGACCTGGAGTTCGCGCGCAGGTTCGCCGAGGCCATCCATGCCAAGTTCCCCGGCAAGCTGCTGGCCTACAACTGCTCGCCCAGCTTCAACTGGAAGAAGAACCTGGATGACGCCACCATCGCGACCTTCCAGAAGGAAATCGCCACATACGGCTACAAGTTCCAGTTCATTACCCTGGCCGGCTTCCACGCCCTGAACTACTCCATGTTCAACCTGGCCCACGGCTACGCGCGCCGCCAGATGAGCGCCTTCGTGGAGCTGCAGGAGGCCGAGTTCGCCGCCGCCGATCGCGGCTTCACCGCGGTCAAGCACCAGCGCGAGGTCGGCACCGGCTACTTCGACGCGGTCACCCAGGCCATTCAGCAGGGCCAGTCCTCGACCACCGCGCTGACCGGCTCGACCGAGGAAGAGCAGTTCAACGCCGAGCGCGCGGCCTGACCGGCGCCTGCAGCTCCCCTAAGGGCGGCCAGGGAAGGCCGGCGTGACGGGCGGCAACGAGACCGCCCGTCGCCTTGTTCGGACCGCTCGACGGCCGGCGCCGCGTGGATCCGGTGGCCGCTGGCCGATCCGGAGCGCGTATGGAAGGGGGATGTGCCGGGCCGGTCGAAAAAGTACGGCGTCCGTGCTCTGAAATGGGATGAGGCGCACAGTTTTTAGGGGTGCTATCCTCATCCGCTCACCGGGGGAACGCTGGGAAGCGGGTGCACGGGATGACCGGCAAGGTTGCGGCGGCGAATGTGTGCGAACAGGAACCAGGCATCGCCCAGACGGCGATGGCTGAGATCGTGCACGCCATCCTGAGCCCGAGCGAATTCGACCTGTTCGCCGAGTTCGGCCAGGAGCGCCTCCTGCCCCAGGGTGACCACCTGTTCCATCGGGGTCAACCCGGCGACACCATGTATGTGATCGTCAGCGGTTGCATCGAACTGGACTTCGGCGAAGACCTGCTGGTGAAGTCGCTGGGGCGCAATGAATTCTTCGGTGAACTCGGCCTGCTGATCGGCGACCACCCGCGCAGCGCCGATGCCCGCGCCGTGGCCGACAGCGTCGTGCTGGAGCTGGGCAACGGCGATTTCCAGCGGCTGGTCGAACGCGACCCCGGCCTGATCGCCTATTTCCTGCGCCGCACGATCATGCGCGTGGTCAGCAACGAACAGGTCCTGATCCGGCAGCTGCGCCGGCGCAACCACGACCTGGAAACCGCGCTGGACAACCTCTACGTCACTACCCACCAGCTCACCCACACGCGCGAGCTGGTGCGCACCGACGAGCTGACCGGCCTGCACAACCGCCGCGGCCTGGCGCTGTACCTGCAGGAATGCCGCAGCCACGACGACGGCCCCCCGCAAGGCCTGCTGCTGATCGACTGCGACCGGTTCAAGCAGGTCAACGACGAATACGGCCACCAGGCCGGCGACCGCGTGCTGCAGAGCGTGGCCAATATCCTGCGTTCGGTGGCCACCGAACGGGACATGGCCTGCCGGCTGGGCGGCGACGAGTTCTGCCTGCTGCTGCGCAGCGCCGACCAGGACAGCCTGCAGCACGCCGCCGAGTTCATCCTCAGCGCCGTGCACGGCCTGATGGACCGCGCCCACGGCGTGCCCCACGTCTGTCCGGTCAGCATCGGCGTGCGCCTGCTCGAGCCCCATACCGACTGGAGCGAGTGGTACGCTCGCGCCGACAACGCGCTGTACCAGGCCAAGCGCCTGGGCGGCAACCGGCTGCACTGGTCGCGTGCCGCGACCGTCATACCCTGACGCGGGAAGAACGGCATGAATGGCGACAACGGAACGTCGACCCAGGCACCGCAGATGCGGGCGTTGTTGTTTACCGACCTGTGCGATTCGTTGATCCTGGTCGAGCGGATTGGCGATGCGGCCGCCGCCGAGCTATTCCAGCAGCACGACCGGTTGGTGCTGACGTTGCAGCAGCAGTGGAATGGGCAGCAGATCGACCGCTCCGATGGGCTGTTCCTGTTGTTTGATCGGGCGATTGATGCGCTGGGGTTTGCGCTGGATTACCAACACAACCTGCAGCGGTTGGGCGATCAGTGCGGCATCCCGATACGCGCGCGCGCAGGCCTGCATGTGGGCGAGGTGATCCTGTGGAACAACAGCGCTGAAGCCGTGGCGTTCGGTGCCAAGGCTGTCGAAGTGGAGGGCCTGGCCAAACCGATGGCGGCCCGGCTGATGCAGCTGGCGCGTCCCGGCCAGATATTGGTGTCCTCCACTGCCGAGTCGATGGTGCGACGACTCGTGGACAGACTAGGAGAGACCGGCAATGGCTTGAAATGGAAGTCGTTTGGACGCTGGCGCTTCAAGGGCGTTCCGCAGCCACTCGAAGTATTTGGCGTCCATGGGCCGTCGCTTCCGCCGCTCCAGCGTCCTCGGGCCTCTTCCAAGGCGATGCGGGATATCCCGCTTTGGCGTCGCCCGATCGCGATGGCAGCGCAGGCCACGCTGATCGTGACCACAATTCTGACCATCTGGCTGATTGCCCGTCCTGAGCCGGCGATCGCTTTTGCCGAGCGAGACTGGGTGGTGTTGGCCGATATCGAGAATGCGACCGGCAATCCGCTGTTGAATGATGGGCTCGGACAGGCGTTTCGGATCAGCCTTGAACAGTCCCGATACGTGAACGTGCTCAGCGATCTCAAGACCCGCGACACGATGGGGCGGATGATGCGCGCGCCAGGCAGCATCATCGACCGGGCCGCCGCGGTCCAGATTGCGTCACGCGACGGTGCCAGGGCGGTGCTTGTACCGTCCGTCCGCGAAATCCACGGAAAGCTCCGGGTCTCGATTGACGTGATCGATCCGGTGAGCAAGAAGTCTGTCTATAGCGTATACGCCGATGGAAGGGGCTACAGCTCGGCGCTGTCCTCCACCGATGAGGTAGTCGCTCAATTGCGCGGCCGCCTGGGTGAAGCCCTGTCGGACGTGCAGCGGGCCTCCAATCCCCTGCCGGAAGTTGCGACGGCAAACCTGGATGCCCTGAACGCATATGCCAAGGGCCAGGCAATGTATGGCGACGACCAGGTGAGAGAGTCGCGAAAGTACTTTGAGATAGCCACCAACATCGACCCCGAATTTGCGATGGCCTGGCTTGCGCAGATGCGCGTGCTGGTTAGCCTCGGCAAGCGGGATGAAGCGCGGGACATCCTGGCGAAGGTTGACCGCCTGCGCAGTCGCCTGACGACGAGGGAACAGTTGTATCTGGACGCATGGAAGCTGGACCTGCTCTCGAACAATGAGTCCGCATCGCTGGATGCCTGGGCGACGATGGAGAATCTCTACCCTGACCATCATGGGGCACGGGTGAACCATGCCTGGGCGGCATTCCTGCTGGGGCGGTACGCAGAAGCAGAGAGTGCCGTTGCAGCTGCCGACGTTCAACAGAACCCGCTGAGGCCGGTGACGCTGCATCTGCTTGGGCGCATTCAATTGGCACAAGGAAAATTGAACGCCGCGTTGGCCACCCAGCGCCGCGCGTTGACGATGTCAAACGGTGAGACAAACAGACATATGGTGGCGGCGATCGCCGCGTCCGGTGATGTTGAAAAGGCCAGCAAGATGCTGGCGGCYATTCCAGGCCCCGGGCCTGCACAGTGGCTGGAAGGGGTCTCGCTGGACTTGGATCGCGGGGACACGGAGGCTGCTGCAGCGGCGGCAGTAGAGGCGGCTGCAAACTGCAAAGATTCTGCTTCGGTGTGCGAGTTCCTTTCCGTGGTTGCCGTCGTCACCCAGGCGGCATCGGGAATGTGTGCGTCTCGCGTTCGGGTGGAGAAGACGTTCGGGTCCCTGCTTGCCCTTGCCGGTGATCCCTCTGCCGATGATCGCGGGCAGCGGCTATTCTTCGCCGCATCGATGATGTATGCGGCACAACGGATGGGGTTGGGCGACGCATTCGCCCGTCACACGCCGCAGATGCAAACACTATCCAGTGAGATAGGCGATGCGAAGACCACTGAGCTGTTAGCTGTCGTCAAGGCCAATCAACAACGCATGGCTGGCGACCCGGCCGGCGCGGCACGTCAGCTAAAGGTGCTCATCAATGGCAATGAGCTCTTCCAGGCGCACAGTGTATTGGCGTCCGCGCTACGCGACGCCGGTGATACCCAGGGAGAGGCAGCGCAGCAGGAGTGGTTGCGAAGCCAGCGTGGGCTGGCCTATGGCGAGGTTGCAGGATCTGCGGTGCTTCGCTCGTTGAACGTCCGTGACAGCGTGGCCTATCCGCCCCGGTCGGGGTGTCCCGTCGCCAAGGCGGCGCCGGGACGAGATCCTCGTATTACTGGCCGCCCGCAACGAAGCAATGCGGCACGGTGAACATACCCTTCTCGGTGAGATGACCGGTGAGATGAGCGCGCGAAGCCAGCAGCTCTTCCACTGATGCGAGCTGGCCCGGCATGGCGCACTCGACCGCCGCTTCCGCCGCAGCTTCACTCACCTGCTTAAGCGCTTCTGCCGGGTTTGCTTGAAATGCGGCGCGGAACGCATCGTCGGTTGTCAGCAGATCCAGAAGTGCGGCAGCATCGGAAAGGGAAAGCGGTACTTTGTGATTCGCCATATGCAGAAGGTCCAGTTGTGTATGTCAGGAAGTAATGCGCAGCATCGGATGTCACGGTATCGGTATCCATAGCGGCCAGCTCTTGCCGGTCTTGAGAACGCTGCCGTCGGAAGGAGCTTCATTCAATATCCATGTGCATCCCGATTCGGTATCTTTGAAAATCGGCCAGACCTTCAGCCAGCAGGATACGCATGAACATCTCAAGGTATCGTCGGTGTTACGCCGTGGCCGTCCTCCCAGATGAGCAGCCGGTGTTCTCGCTCGACAACTTGCTGGCAGGTGGCACAGGCATCGGGTTCGAACGCCGCTTGCTGGTGCGCGCAGCCCATCTGGACGAACCTGTTGCCTTGGCGGTCCCCGCCTGCATGTTCCTCCTTCAGAGCAGTGCGGAACAGTGGCAGGCATTTCCCGAGGAGCCCGAGGAGCTTGCCTTGGTGCTGGGATTGCGGGACGTAGGTCTGCTGATCACCGAGCGGGGTGAGCCGGTCGCGGCGAGGCAGGCCGATCAGCGTGTGCGTGATGGGCATTGGTGGGCGCTTTCCGCGATCCATCACCGGCACTCCCGCTGGTCGGGCGTAGACAGCGCCGGCGAGATGGAGAAAAACCGGCTGGTCACCGCGCAGGAGCTGGTCCAGCAGTTGGGCAAGCCGCCTGCCGAGGCACCCGCCCGGGTGTCTGGTGCCATAGCACTCCCACGGCCAGCGCCGGACGCCGTCGCAGAACTGCTCGCAGGCCGCACTACCTGCCGCAACTACGCGCGTGATCGCCCGGTGCCACTGAGCATGCTGGCCGGCATGCTGCAGAACGTACTGATGGCGCAGGCCCAGGTGGAGACCGAGCCGGGCGTGCGATTCCTGAAGAAGAACGTGCCGTCGGCAGGAAGCCTCCACCCTTTGGAGGCCTACGTCATCGCTCGGGATGTGGAGGGACTCTCGCCGGGTATCTATCACTATCACGCCATCGCACACGAGCTGGGACGCCAAACCACCCAACCCGACGACCTGGACGCGCTATGCCTGCGCCTGCTGTCGGGGCAGTACTGGTTCGCCTCCGCGCATGTCATGGTGGTTCTGGTCTGCCGGTTTGGCCGCAACTTCTGGAAGTACCGCAATCATGTCAAGGCATACCGCGCCGTCACCCTGGATGTCGGGCATGTCTCGCAGGCGTTGTACACCGCCGCCACGGCGCAGGGGCTCGGTGCCTTTGTCACCGCCGCCATCAACGAATCCGAGATCGAGGGATTGCTTGGTTTCGATCCGATGGTTGACGGGGTGCTGGCCGTGTGCGGATTTGGTTGGCGCGCCGAGGCCATGACCACCGCCGAGTTGGATCCGGTGGGGCGTGTATGGGTGTCGACGGACCGGGCCTGACAGGAACAATCTACTGCGCTGCCAGGATGCTGGACGGCGAAGCAGATCTACGGCTCTTGAGGCGTGTAGCGCGATGCGCTCAGAACAGCAGAGGTGCTATTTGATGACTCTGTGGACCTGCCCAGCTTCAAACGGAAATACCACGGTCATCGCGGCCCTGTGGCTGGACGGATAGTTCACCAAGGCGTCTCGAGCCAGTTGCATTTCCGCCATGCTGGCGAGGTTGCTCATGCACAGCCAGTCGGGGCATGTATGCATCGGTATTCCAAGCCAGGCCTATCTATCGGCACGCCTGCGTTGGCTGTGGCACAAACCGGGCGCGGAAGACATCGTCCGCGCACGGGCGGTCCAGAAGTGTGATGGTCATGTGTGGAAGCACTCTCGGCGGTGCAGCAGACGTAGCGTTGGGCGCGGTCGGGGATTGATCCATCGACCGTGCACCGCTGGCTGGGTTGCACAACGCGAAGAATCAGACGCCTCAGCCGCACACTACTGGATGCTTGGCCCACCGGCAGTAACGCTTACTCCGCCTCGAAATCCACCAGCACCGCTCCATCCCCCACCTGATCGCCCGCCTTCACCCGGTACCCCTGCACCACGCCATCGGCCGGCGCCTGCAGGGTGTGCTCCATCTTCATCGCTTCCAGCACCAGCAGCGGCGCGCCGCGCTTGACCTTCGTGCCCGGAGCCACCGACGTGGCGACGATGCGGCCGGGCATCGGCGCGAGCAGGCTGCCGGCGTCGGCGACGCCCTGGTTCGCTTCGCTGACCGGATCGTGCAGGGTGAAGCGCTGCGCGCCTTCGCTGCCGAACAGATACAGCGCATCGCCATCACGCACCACGCGGGCGCGGTGCAGTGCATCACCGCTCTGCACGCGCAGGGCATCGCCCTCGAGGCCGCCGTGGGCGATCACGCGCGCATCGCCGACGGTCACCGACCACGCGCCGTCCTGCTGCTGCACCGTCACCGACTGTTGGGTGCCGCGGTGCTCCAGCGTCAACGTGCGCGGTGCACGTGCACCCAGTCGCCAGCCGTCCTGCTGCTGCCAGGGCGAATGCGGGTCACGCGCGTCGATGCGGGCCGCACCCTGGCTGCTGATCGCGGCAATGGCGGCCATCGCCCACAAGGCCGGATCGCTATTGTCCGCGTTGGGTGCCAGCGCAACCTGCTCGCGCTCGATCAGCGCGGTGTCCAGGTTGGCGGTGGCGAACGAATCGGTCATCACCAACCGGCGCAGGAACGCGGCATTGGTGGTCACGCCGACCACTTCGCACTCGGCCAGGGTCTGCTGCATGCGGCGCAGCGCGGCATCGCGGTCCACGTCCCAGACGATCAGCTTGGCGATCATCGGGTCGTAGAACGGGGTGATCGCATCGCCCTGCTCGACACCGGCGTCCACGCGGACATGCGCGCTGCCCGACGGCAGTCGCAGGTGGTGCAGGGTGCCGGTGGACGGCAGGAAGCCGCGGTCGGCGTCTTCGGCGTACAGGCGCGCTTCCAGCGCATGGCCGCGGATCTGCAGCTGCTCCTGCTGCAGCGGCAGCGGTTCACCGCTGGCCACACGCAGCTGCCATTCCACCAGGTCGGTGCCGGTGATGCACTCGGTGACCGGGTGCTCCACCTGCAGGCGGGTGTTCATTTCCATGAAGAAGAAATCGCCGTTCGGCGCGGCGATGAATTCCACCGTGCCGGCACCGACATAGTTGACCGCGCGCGCCGCATCGACGGCGGCCTTGCCCATCGCCGCGCGACGCTCGGGCGTCATGCCCGGGGCGGGGGCTTCTTCCAGCACCTTCTGGTGGCGGCGCTGCACCGAGCAGTCGCGCTCGAACAGGTAGACCACGTTGCCGTGGCTGTCGCCGAACACCTGGATCTCGATATGGCGCGGACGCTCGACGTATTTCTCCACCAGTACATGCGCATTGCCGAACGCCGACTGCGCCTCGCGCTGGCAGCTGGCCAGCGCGTCGATGAAGTCGGCACTGGCGTCGACGCGGCGCATGCCCTTGCCGCCGCCGCCGGCGCTGGCCTTGATCAGTACCGGGTAGCCGATCGCATCGGCCTGGGCACGCAGGAAGTCCGGAGCCTGGTCGTCGCCGTGGTAGCCGGGCGTGAGTGGCACGCCGGCCTTGTGCATCAGCGCCTTGGCCGCGCTCTTGTCACCCATCGCGCGGATCGCGTCGGCCGAGGGGCCGATGAACACGATGCCGGCCTCGGCACAGGCCTTGGCGAAGCCGGCGTTCTCGGACAGGAAGCCGTAGCCGGGGTGGATCGCCTGCGCGCCGGTGCGACGTGCGGCCTCCAGGATGGCGTCGCCGCGCAGGTAGCTCTCGCGTGCGGGCGCCGGGCCGATCGCGATGGCCTCGTCGGCCAGGCGCACGTGGCGCGCGTTGCGGTCGGCGTCGGAGTACACCGCCACGGTGGCGATGCCCAGGCGCTGGCAGGTTGCGATGACACGGCAGGCAATTTCGCCGCGGTTGGCGATCAGGATCTTGGTGAACATGGAGGTCTCGTGGCGCGGGCCAATGGCGGAGCAGGGGGCGGCACCTCGCGGTGCCGCGCGTGCCTTACATGCGGAACACACCGAACGCGGTCTTCTGCGCCGGCGCGTTGAGGCTGGCCGACAAGGCCAGGCCCAGCACGCGGCGCGTATCGGCCGGATCGATCACGCCGTCGTCCCACAACCGCGCGCTGGCGTAATACGGGTGGCCCTGCTGCTCGAACTGGTCGCGGATCGGGGATTTGAAGCCGTCCTCGTCCTCGGCCGACCACTGCCCGCCCTTGGCTTCGATGCCGTCGCGCTTGACCGTGGCCAGCACGCTGGCGGCCTGCTCGCCGCCCATCACGCCGATGCGCGCGTTCGGCCACATCCACAGGAAGTTGGGCGAGTAGGCGCGGCCGCACATGCCGTAGTTGCCGGCGCCGAACGAGCCGCCGATCACCACGGTGAACTTGGGCACCTTCGCGCAGGCCACCGCCATTACCAGCTTGGCGCCGTCCTTGGCGATGCCGCCGTGTTCGTACTTGCGGCCGACCATGAAGCCGGTGATGTTCTGCAGGAATACCAGCGGGATGCCGCGCTGGGTGCACAGTTCGATGAAGTGCGCGCCCTTCAGCGCGGACTCGGAGAACAGGATGCCGTTGTTGGCGATGATGCCCACCGGGTAGCCGTGCAGGTGCGCGAAGCCGGTGACCAGGGTGGCGCCGTAGCGCGGCTTGAATTCGTCGAATCGCGAATCGTCGACGATGCGCATGATCACTTCGCGCACGTCGTAGGGCTTGCGGGTGTCGGCGGGAATCACGCCATACAGCTCACTGGCCGGGTAGCGCGGTTCAACCGGGGCCTGCACGGCCAGGGCCGGCTCGGGCTTGCGCCAGTTGAGCTGGGCGATGATCGCGCGGACCCGGGCCAGCGCCTGCAGGTCGTTGTCGGCCATGTGGTCGGCAACGCCGGAGATGCGCGTGTGCACGTCTGCGCCGCCGAGTTCTTCGGCAGTGACCACTTCGCCGGTTGCCGCCTTCACCAGCGGCGGACCGCCGAGGAAGATGGTGCCCTGTTCGCGCACGATGACCGTTTCATCGCTCATCGCCGGCACGTAGGCGCCACCGGCGGTGCAGCTGCCCATCACGCAGGCAATCTGCGGAATGCCCTGCGCTGACAGGTTGGCCTGGTTGTAGAAGATCCGACCGAAATGATCGCGGTCGGGGAAGACCTCGTCCTGCAGCGGCAGGAACGCACCGCCCGAATCGACCAGATAGATGCACGGCAGGCGGTTCTGCTCGGCCACTTCCTGCGCGCGCAGATGCTTCTTGACCGTCATCGGGTAGTAGGTGCCGCCCTTGACCGTGGCATCGTTGGCCACGATCACGCATTCCACGCCCGACACCCGGCCGATGCCGGCCACCACGCCGGCACTGGGGATCGGATCGCCGTACATGCCGTGCGCGGCCAGCGGCGCGATTTCCAGGAAGGCACTGCCCGGATCAAGCAGGGCATCGATGCGATCGCGCACCAGCAGCTTCCCGCGCGCGGTGTGCTTGGCGCGGGCGGCCTCGCTGCCACCCAGCGCGGTGCGCGCCAGGGTGCTGCGCAGGTCATCGACCACCGCCTGCAACGCAGCGCGGTTGGCGTCGAAAAGTTCGCTGCCCGGTTGCAGCTGGGTGCTCAAGACGGTCATGGCGTGCCCTTACTTGGTGCGCTGGAACAGTTCGCGGCCGATCAGCATGCGGCGGATCTCCGAGGTGCCCGCGCCGATTTCATACAGCTTGGCATCGCGCCACAAACGCCCGGTCGGGTAGTCGTTGATGTAGCCGTTGCCGCCCAGTACCTGGATGGCCTGGCCGGTCAGCCAGGTGGCCTTCTCGGCCGAGTACAGGATCGCACCGGCGGCGTCCTGGCGGGTGGTGCGGCCCTGGTCGCAGGCGCGCGCCACCGCATACACATAGGCGCGGCAGGCGTTGAGGCCCACGTACATGTCGGCCAGCTTGGCCTGCATCAACTGGAAGGTGCCGATGGCCTGGCCGAACTGCTTGCGCTCGTGCACGTAGGGCATCACCACGTCCATGGCCGCGGCCATCAGCCCCAGCGGGCCACCGGACAGCACCACGCGCTCGAAATCCAGGCCGGACATCAGCACGTTGACGCCGCCGCCGACCGCGCCCAGCACGTTCTCTTCCGGCACTTCGCAGTCCTCGAACACCAGCTCGCAGGTGTTGGAGCCACGCATGCCCAGCTTGTCCAGCTTCTGCGCGGTGGAGAAGCCCTTCATGCCCTTCTCCACCAGGAACGCGGTGATGCCCTTGGCACCGGCCTCCAGGTCGGTCTTGGCGTAGACCACCAGCACGTCCGCATCGGGGCCGTTGGTGATCCACATCTTGTTGCCGTTGAGCACGTAGTGGTCGCCACGCTTGTCGGCGCGCAGCTTCATCGACACCACGTCCGAGCCGGCGCCGGGTTCGCTCATCGCCAGCGCACCGACCTTCTCGCCGCTGCACAGGCCGGGCAGGAAGCGCTGCTTCTGGTCTTCGGTGCCATTCTTGCGCAGCTGGTTCACGCACAGGTTGGAGTGCGCGCCGTAGGACAGGCCGATGCTGCCGGAGACGCGCGAAATTTCTTCCATCGCCACCACGTGGGCCAGGTAACCCATGCCGCTGCCGCCGTATTCTTCCTCCACGGTCAGCCCGAGCAGGCCCTGCTCGCCGAGCTTGCGCCACAGCGCATTGGGGAACAGGTTCTCTTCATCGGCCTGGGCCGCCAGCGGCGCGATTTCCACCGAGGCAAAATGGGCCACGCTCTGGCGCAGCAGGTCGATCTCTTCGCCGAGATCGAAATTCATGGTCGGGACGTGCATGGGGCGACTCCGCAACAGCTGGAAGGGACGCGCCGGTTGAGGTGGACGGCAAGGACCGTCCCGCGGGCGATTTGGCCCAGCGTAGCGGGGTTTGCAGAAGAAGTGAACACAAATTCAAAAATTGAACATAGAATCAACAAATGGCCTACAAACGCTCCGCACTGATGGAAGAACGCCTCGCCGGGGCCCGCGAACGGATCCTGCTGGCGACCCGTGCGCTGGTGGCCGCCGGCGGCTACCGCAACGCCCCGGTGACCGCCGTGGCGGCGGAGGCCGGGGTCTCCACCGGGTTGATTTACCGCCACTTCCCGTCCAAGGCCGAGCTGTTCGTGGAGGTGCTCACCGCCGCGGTCGAGCACGAACTGCGCATCTTTGAAGCCATTGCCGCCGAGCCATTGCCCGCCCCCGAGCGCCTGCGCCGGGCGATCACCGCCTTCGTCCGGCGGGCGCTGGCCGGCCCCGGCCTGGCCTACGCCTTCATCGCCGAGCCGGTCGATCCGGAGGTGGAAGCCGAGCGCATCCGCTGTCGCCGCTTGTTCGGTGAGGTGTTCCGGCGCATCGTCGCCGACGGCATCGAGGACGGCACCTTTCCGCCGCAGGACACCCACGTGGCGGCGGCCTGCATCGTCGGTGCGTTCACCGAAGCGCTGGTCGGTCCAACCGCGCCCAGCCGCGACGCGCACGGCGACGAACACGCGCTGGTGGAGTCGATCTGTGTTTTCTGCCTGCGGGCCGCGGGCGGCTGAGCCATGCCCATGCTGCATTGCGATAGAAAGTGGCAGCTTGCAGAGCCCCGCTGACGCTGGTCATACTCGACCGACAAGCCGTGGTCCAACGACTACCAGCCAGGGGTATAGAGAGTGCGGAATTACGACCTCGAGTTCCTGAAACGCTTTTCCATGGTCATCGCGCTGTTGATGGCCATCACGCTCGGCCTGATTCTGTTCGCTGCCTACCTGCACACCAGCATTCCCCCGGAAGTCTCCCCGTTGGCCGCCAAGCGCACTGAACAGCGCATTGCCCCGGCCGGCGCGGTCTATGCCGGCAGCACCGGCGCCGCCGCGCAGGCCTCGGCCAAGGCTGCGGCCCTGGCCAAGGCCGCCTCGCAGGTGGCCTACGGCGGTACCACCGACGGCAAGGTCATCTTCGACAACCTGTGCACCGCCTGCCATACCAATGGCGTGGGCAAGGCACCGACCCTGGACCACAGCCACTGGGATGCGCGCATCGCCCAGGGCAAGGACACGCTCTACAAGCACGCGGTGGAGGGCTACACCGGCCCGGACGGTGGCATCATGCCGCCCAAGGGCGGTAATCCGGCGCTGACCGAGGAGCAGATCCATGCCACGGTCGATTGGATGCTCGCCAACCTGAAATGACGGCTTTGCCGGATCAGGCCACCGACGCCGCCGAAGGGCGGCGTTTCACTTTATGTGGTTAGCCTTGTCGCACTTTCCTGGAGTCCTGCTTCCGATGCGCCGTACCCCCCTCGTGTTCGCCCTCGCGCTGGCGTTGTCCGGCGCGGTCCATGCCGCCCAGCCGCAGCCCGCCACCTCGCCGCAGGTGCGTCCGGCGCCGACCACGTCGGCCACGGTCACCCTGACCGCGCCGCCGACCGACTGGCGCACGCTGGATGGCCAGCAGGTGCGCATCGCCGCGCCGCTGACCCTGGCCGGCACCGATGGCCTGTCGCGCTTCGGTGAGCTGACCGTGGCCTTCGGTGGGCGTCTGTGGCAGCCGAGTGAAGTGGCCGCTCCCGGTACCGCGGGGCACGCGCAGGTGATGGCCGACAACCTGCATCGCCGGCTGGTGCTGGACGATGGCAGCGATGCCCGTGATCCTGGCCCGGCCGCCTACCTGCCGGCGGCCGCGAACCTGCGCACCGGCATGGTCCTGCGCAATATCGAAGGCATCGTCCGCATCGATCCCAAGGGCAACACCCGTCTGCAGGTGACCCGCCCGCTGAACCTGCCGGCGCTGGAACGCCCGGCGGTGCCGGTGGTGGCGGGCGCCCTGCACGTGGCGGCGTTCAACCTGGAGAATTTCTTCAACGGGGATGGTCAGGGCGGCGGTTACCCGACCCTGCGCGGCGCCCGTACCCTGGCCGAGCATCAGGCGCAGAAAGCCAAACTGGTGGCGACCATCAACGCCCTCGGTGCCGATGTCGCCGCGCTGATGGAACTGGAGAACGATGGTTACGGTCCGCAGTCGGCGATCGCCCAACTGGTCGATGCCCTCAACGCCGATCGAGGCGAGGGGGCCGACTGGCGTTTCATCGATGCCCGGCAGGGCCCGGGCGACAACCCGATCCGGGTCGGCATCCTCTATCGTGCTTCCCGCGTGACCCCGGTCGGGGCCCCCGCAGTGCTGGCGAAGGAGCCCTTCGGCGAGCGCAGCCGCGTGCCGCTGGCGCAGGCCTTCCGTGCGGGCAAGGGCGCGCCGTTCGTGGTCGTGGCCAATCACTTCAAATCCAAGGGCTGCTCCGACGCCACCGGCGCGGACGCTGACCAGAAGGACGGCCAGGCCTGCTGGAATGCCACCCGGGTCGCCTCGGCCACGCTGCTGGACCAGTGGCTGGCGACCGATCCCACCGGCGCGGGCACCCGCGATGCGGTGCTGCTGGGCGACTTCAACGCCTACGCGATGGAAGACCCGATCCGCACCCTGCACGCGGCCGGCTGGCGGGATGCGTTCGCCGTGGCCAAGGTTGAACGGCCTTACAGCTATGTCTACAACGGTATGACCGGCCGGTTGGACCACGCGCTGTTGAGCCCGGGCATGGCCAAGCGCCTGCGCGCCGCTGCGGAGTGGCACATCAACGCCGACGAGGCCGACGATGTCGGCTACCGCGACCGCAACGAAGCCGGCCCATGGCGCAGCTCGGACCATGATCCGCTGCTGCTGGGGTTTGATCGCTGATCCTGCATCGTCACTTCATCGCCAGTAGTGGCGTTCGATCCGGAAGGTGGCGCGGCACCCGTTGTCGACCCAAAGGTCGCTGTGGTCCTGGCCCCAGTCACGGCCGAACTCGCACGGCGAGCGCGAATCCCGGCTGATCAGGTGCACCGTGTCTTTTGCCGAAATCTGTACGTTGCAGCGTTGGAAGCGGTGGTCACTACTGTGGCAGCTCACCACCTCTGAATCCGGTCGGTCGCCCCCAACGGGATACGCGGGGGGATAGGTCGGGTAATGGGATGGTGGCGGGTAGGCCGGTGCGGTGAAATCAGGGAATCCCCCCAGGCTCGCACAGCCGCCCAAGGCCAGGCATGCCAGTGATGTCAGGAGTCGCGCAGAGGATGGTCGTGTCACAGGAGGCTTCCTGGCCAGTGGAGACCCGCGAGTCTATGTAGTGGGGTCCACGATCTGGCAGGTGCGAATGTGATCTCCGTCGGCGTATCAATCGAAACATCGCGTCGCGACTGCGCGGTTTGTTGCGTCAATGAGGCTGGTCGCTGCCTACCACGTGCCCCACGCGATCAACCCGATCGCGACCACGGCCAGCGCCAGGCCCACCCGGTTCCACACGCTGGTGCGCTCGCCGAAGCCGAGCATGCCCACCAGCGCACCCAGCACCACCACGCCGATGTTCATGCCGGCAAACACCACCGCCGGGCTGTCCGGCAGGTGCTGGTGGGCGCGCACGTAGAACAGGATGTTGCCGAAGTTGAGCAGGCCGAGCAGGGCGCCACCAACCCCGTTGCGCCATTGCAGGCGGGCGATCCCGCGCAGGTGGCGCCATAGCTGCAGGGCAAGCATCAGCACGAAGGCCAGGCAGAAGCTGGCCAGCAGCGCCGCCATCGAGGGCGTACCCGACAACGCCACCTTCTTGAGCAGGATGTCGACCAGGGCATAGCCCACCCACACTGCCAGCAGCCACGGCCAGGCCCGCCCGCCGGTGGGCTCGGCCGCACCGGCCCGCGGGCGCGCGCTGATACCCAGGATCGCCAACAGCCCCAATCCCAGCCCGGCCAGCTTCCAACCGTTGGCCGTCTCGCCGAACACCAGGAACGCGGCCAGCAGCGAAAGCAGCAGTGACAACCGCTGGGCCACATCGCTGCGCACGATCCCGGCGCGGGTCACCGCGCCGCCCATCATCAGGAAGATGGCCGGCAGCGCCACGGCCAGACAGAGCAGAGCGGCCCACGGCGCATGCGCGGTCTGCAGCGAGGCCAGCGAGGGTTGCAGCAGCACTGCGCTGAGCACGCTGGCGACCAGGTAATTCCAGGTCACCACCTGGGGCATGTCCAGCCGCCGGCGCGGCGCCAGCTTCAGCAGGACCGAGACCAGCACGCTGCAGAGAACGCTGAAAACCAGATAGTGCATGTACGGACCTGGCAGGGGCGGCGGTGAAGCACGCGGAGGGACGGTATTATGACGCCATGCACAATCCCCCATTTCCCCAAGAAAGCGGTGCGCTGACGCTGGACGGACCGGTCGGTCCGCTCGATGTCGTGGTCGATCTGCCCGAGGCCGATGTCGCCGTGCAGCCGGTGGTGGCGATCGTCTGCCACCCCCTGTCCACCGAGGGCGGCAGCATGCACAACAAGGTGGTGACCATGGCGGCGCGCGCGCTGCGCGACCTGGGCATCGCCACCGTGCGCTTCAACTTCCGCAGCGTCGGCGACTCGGCCGGCAGCTTCGACAATGGCGTGGGCGAGCAGGACGACCTCAAGGCCGTCGCCGCCTGGGTGCGTGCGCAGCGGCCGGGCCAGGCGCTATGGCTGGCCGGTTTCAGCTTCGGGGCATACGTCTCGTTGCGCGCGGCGGGCGACCTGCAGCCGACCACGCTGATCTCGATCGCGCCGCCGGCCGGGCGCTGGGACTTCGAGGGCATGCAGCCGCCGGCCCAGTGGCTGGTGGTCCAGGGCGAGGAAGACGAGATCGTCGATCCGCAGGCGGTCTATGACTGGCTGGACGGTATGGATGCACCGCACGAACTGGTGCGCATGCCCGATACCAGCCACTTCTTCCACCGCAAGATCGTCGACCTGCGCGGCGCGCTCATCCATGGCGTCAAGCAGTGGCTGCCCGACGCGGCCCCCGACGCGGCATGAGCGACACCGTGATGACCCCGTCGCAGCGCTACGCCGATGGCGTGGCCCGGGGCGAATGGCAAAACGACCCGGCCCAGCACGCCGCCCTGGCCGAGCTGGATCGCATCCATCTCGCGCTGGTCGACAGCGCCCAGGACGGCTGGCTGGACCGCCTCTCCGCATTCTGGAAGAAGCCCGAGCCGGTCAAGGGCCTGTATTTCTGGGGCGGGGTGGGACGCGGCAAGACTTTCCTGGTCGATCTGTTCTACGACGGGCTGCCGATCGAACAGAAGTACCGCACCCATTTCCATCGCTTCATGCGCGGCATCCACGAGCGCCTGCGCGAGCACCAGGGACAGAGCGATCCGCTGGCGAAGATCGCCCAGGAATGGCGCAGCAAGCTGCGCGTGCTGGTGCTGGACGAGTTCTTCGTCACCGACATCGGCGATGCAATGCTGCTGGCGCGCCTGCTCGAGCGCATGTTCGCCGAGGGCGTGACCCTGGTGACCACCTCCAATACCGCCGTGGAAAACCTGTACCTCAACGGCCTGCAGCGCGACAGCTTCCTGCCCGCCATCGGCCTGCTGCAGACCTACTGCGTGGAGCTGTACGCCGAAGGTACCGAGGACTACCGGATGCGGGCGCTGACCCGCTCGCCGGTGTACCAGGCCCCACGCGATGCCGGCAGCGATGCCTGGCTGGACACGCGCTGGGCCGAGCTCAGCGGTGGCCAGCCCGCCAAGCCGGGCAACATCGAGATCGAAAGCCGCAAGATCCCGGTACGCGGGCGCGGCAAGAGCATCGTCTGGTTCGACTTCAAGGCGCTGTGCGAAGGTCCGCGCGGGCCGTCGGACTACATCGAGATCGCGCACGAGTTCAACACCGTGCTGCTGGGCGACATTCCGCATTTCGACACACTCAACGAAGATGCCGCGCGTCGTTTCGTCAACCTGATCGACGAACTCTACGACCGCCACGTCAACCTGGTCTGCACCGCCACCGACTCCCCGGTCGCGCTGTACTCGGGCACGCGCCTGCAGGGCGCCTTCGAGCGCACCGCCTCGCGCCTGATCGAAATGCAGAGCGCCGAGTACCTGGGCACGCCGCACCGGGCGTGACCGGGCGGCGGTTTACGGTTTCGGCAGCGCCAGGGCATCGCCGCGCGGCTGCTCATGGGCGATGACCGGGGCGGCGTCCTCGTCGCGGTCCATCACCATCATCGCCAGGGCCTTGCCCTGGTAGCGCACTTCCAGCGACTGCTGCAGCGCATCCAGCGCCAGCACCTGGCTGCACAGCGACTGGGCCTGCGCCTCCAGCGCCTGGCCGCGGGCCTCCATCCGGCGGTCCAGGTCGGCCTCCATCTTCTCGGCGCGGGCTTCGATGCGGTCCGCGCCGCCGGTCAGCGTCGACCACATCACCCCGCGGGCCAGCGCGCCGGACATCGATTCGGCGGCCTGTTCGATGCGGGCCTCGAACTGTTCGCCGAACAGGTCCTGCTCCCAGATGCCACGGCCCAGCGTACGGCCCACGTAGTCGTGGGCATCCTTGCGCAAGGTTTCCACCTGGCGCGCCTTGCCGCGGCTGCCGGTCATGATCTCCACCGTGGCCCCCAATGCATCAAAGGCGATGTCCACCGACTCGCCGGCCACCCCGGCCACGGCCGGGACCAGCTGCCGGGTGCCCCACTCGAGCTGGCGCAGGCGCTGGGCATCGGCGGCACTGACCGGGATCGGCTGGCGGTCGATATTGAGCTCGCCGTCGTGGAAGAAGATCTCCGCCGGGACCCGGTCGCGGTTGCGCAGCCAGATCCCGCCACTGTCCACCAGCACGTTGTAGGGCGTGCCGACCCCGCACTGGCGCGAGGACAGCGCCGGCGGCGTGTTCTCTCCGGCCATCGCGGTGGCGGCCACGGCCAGGCTCAACAACAGACATCCGGTCACGGGCAGGCGCATGGGCATCGGGCAGGAAAGGGGCAGGGCGAGCGTGGCACCGGGCTGGACCGCCTGCGCGGGTCGGAAGTCACCCTGACCGCCGTCTGTTCGTTAGCGCCGCGTGATGCCGTCGTTCTGTTTTCGGCCTGCCTGTTTCTCACCGGACGTGGCTGTTCCGGCCTTGACTGCGCACTCGGTTTCGACAGGTCAAGACCATTCGTCGGCGCGTCCCAAATGCGAATCCTTGCGCCCCAAGGGATTGGCCAATTTCACTACATTTGGCGTTGACGACACCTGGTACCCCCACTATCTTGTGGCCGTCGGTACCGGCGACCACAAGTCGACGGGTAGTTCGCCTTCACGCCGATGGCCTGAAGACCTACTGACAACCGCACGTAAGTACAGCGTGCGGTGCCGGTCGCACCACTCCCGGGGGAGGGGACCTGTAACGCAAGGAAACCGCCACGCAGGCCCGCCTGCGCAGTCGCGGCCCTTGCGACGCCACAGGTCCACTCTGGGAGTCCGTGCACCGGTCCGGCGCCTGCCACGCAGGTGACGCTGTACGACCCCAAATCACGCCAAGAGGAAAACGCCGTGAGCACCGAAACCAGCGCAGCCACCGAGCAGGAAAGCGAGTTCCTTCTGACCTCGCCGCCCACGGCCAACGCCATGAGCGTCACCAAGCGCAACGGCACTACCGAACTGGTGGACCTGAACAAGATCGTGCGTGCGGTGCAGCGCTGCTGCGAGGGCCTGCATGCCGTGGACCCGATGCGCGTGGCCACCCGCACCATCTCCGGCCTGTACAACGGCGCCACCACCCAGGAGCTGGACGAGCTGTCCATCCGCACTGCCGCCCTGCTGATCGGTGAAGAGCCCGAGTACGGCCGCCTGGCTGCGCGCCTGCTGGCCAACTTCATCGCCAAGGAAGTGTCCGGCCAGGAAATCCACGCGTTCTCGCAGTCGGTCGGTCGTGGCCACGAAGTGGGCCTGATCAACGCGCGCCTGCTGGACTTCGTGCAGATCAACGCCCGCAAGCTCAACGACGCCATCGATCCGTCGCTGGACCTGCATTTCGATTACTTCGGCCTGCGTACCCTGTACGACCGCTACCTGCTGCGCCATCCGCATACCCGCAAGGTGATCGAGACCCCGCAGCAGTTCTTCCTGCGCATCGCCAGCGCGCTGAGTGAAGACGTGCCGGAAACCCTGGCGCTGTACAAGCGCATGGGCAACCTGGACTACCTGCCGTCCAGCCCGACCCTGTTCAACTCCGGCACCACGCATGAGCAGCTGTCCTCGTGCTTCCTGCTGGACTCGCCGCAGGATTCGCTGGAGTCGATCTACGCCAAGTACGGCGACATCGCCCAGCTGTCCAAGTTCAGCGGCGGCATCGGCGTCAGCTACAGCCGCGTGCGTTCGCGTGGCTCGCTGATCAAGTCGACCAACGGCCATTCCAACGGCATCGTGCCGTGGCTGAAGACCATGGACTCGTCCGTGGCCGCGGTGAACCAGGGCGGCAAGCGCAAGGGCGCGGCCTGTGTGTACCTGGAAACCTGGCATGCCGACATCGAGGACTTCCTCGAACTGCGTGACAACACCGGCGACGAATCGCGCCGTGCGCACAACCTGAACCTGGCCAACTGGATCCCCGACCTGTTCATGCAGCGGGTGGAGAGCGACCAGGAATGGTCGCTGTTCGATCCCAGCGTGGTGCCCGAGTTCACCGACCTGTTCGGCGAAGCCTTCGAGCAGGCCTACCTGCAGGCCGAAGCCCAGGGCAAGGCCCAGCGCACCATCTCCGCGCGCAAGCTGTACTCGCGGATGATGCGTACCCTGGCCGAGACCGGCAACGGCTGGATGACCTTCAAGGACAAGTGCAACCGCGCCAGCAACCAGACCCTGCGTCCGGGCAACGTCATCCACCTGTCCAACCTGTGCACCGAAATCCTGGAGATCACCTCGGCCGAAGAGACCGCGGTGTGCAACCTGGGCTCGATCAACCTGGGCAACCATTTCGATGCCCACGGCGAGTTCGATTTCGACAAGCTGGCCGACACCGTGCGCCTGGCCGTGCGCCAGCTCGACCGCGTCATCGACCTGAACTTCTACCCGATCGAAACCGCCCGCCGCGGCAACCTGCGCTGGCGTCCGGTCGGCCTGGGCTGCATGGGCCTGCAGGACGTGTTCTTCCGCAAGCGCCTGGCCTTCGACAGTGCCGAAGCCCGCGCGCTGTCGAAGAAGATCGCCGAAGCGATCTACTTCCACGCCCTGGAAACCTCGTGCGAACTGGCCCAGGAACGCGGCAAGCACCCGTCCTTCGCCGACACCCGTGCGGCCAGCGGCGAGCTGCAGTTCGACGCCTGGAACGTGGTGCCCGAAGACACCGCGCGCTGGGATGCCCTGCGTGAGCGCATCAAGGAACATGGCCTGCRCAACTCGCTGCTGATCGCCATCGCCCCGACCGCGACCATCGCCTCGATCGCCGGTTGCTATGAGTGCGTCGAGCCGCAGGTGTCCAACCTGTTCAAGCGCGAAACCCTGTCCGGCGACTTCCTGCAGGTCAACCGCTACCTGGTGACCGAGCTGAAGAAGCTGGGCCACTGGACACCGGAAATGCGCGATGCGATCAAGATGGCCGAAGGTTCCATCCAGGGCATCGCCCAGATCCCGGAAACCCTGCGCCACATCTACCGCACCGCCTGGGAACTGCCGATGCGGTCGCTGATCGACATGGCCGCCGACCGCGGCGCGTTCATCGACCAGTCCGCCTCGCTCAACCTGTTCATGGAAAGCCCGAACATCGGCGCGATGTCTTCCATGTACATGTACGCCTGGAAGCAGGGCATCAAGACCACCTACTACCTGCGCTCGCGCCCGGCCACCAAGATCGCCAAGACCACGATCAGCCAGGGCTCGCATGCCGCACCGGAGAAGGTGTTCACCCCGGACGAAGCCGTAGCCTGCTCGCTGGAAAACCCGGAAAGCTGCGAGGCGTGCCAATAAAAGGCGTGCCGGCCCACTGGGCCGGCAACCTTGGGTAGGTACCCACCGTTGGTGGGTACGAAAAAACGATCGACACCGCCGGGCCCAGCCCGGCTGCTTCACCGCTCCACCCCAAACACGCTGACACCGCCGGGCGTTGCCTCTGCCCGCGGTGCCGGAAGCCCGTCGCGCACACGCGCGGGTCTTTCGACGCTTCCCCGATCGGGACGCCGCCACTGAACCAAGGAAATCCCCATGGCAGACAAGCCAAACCAGATGTTGCTCGATCCAGGTTTTGAACTGACCCTGCGCCCGATGCGCTACCCACAGTTCTATGACATGTATCGCAATGCGATCAAGAACACCTGGACGGTCGAGGAAATCAATTTCCAGATCGACATCAGCGACCTGCACAGCAAGATGTCGCCGGGCGAGCGCCACCTGATCCACCGCCTGGTCGCGTTCTTCGCCACCGGCGATTCGATCGTGTCCAACAACCTGGTGCTGAACCTGTACCAGCACTTGAATGCGCCCGAAGCGCGCATGTACCTGTCGCGCCAGCTGTACGAAGAAGCGCTGCACGTGCAGTTCTACCTGACCCTGCTCGACAACTACCTGCCGGACCCGGACGAGCGCGTCAAGGCGTTCGCGGCGGTGGAGAACATCGACTCGATCAAGAAGAAGGCCGACTTCTGCTTCAAGTGGATCGACTCGATCCAGGACCTCAAGCGCATCGAAACCCGCGACGAGCGCCGCCAGTTCCTGCTCAACCAGATCTGCTTTGCCGCCTGCATCGAAGGCCTGTTCTTCTTTGCCGCCTTCGCTTACGTGTACTACTTCCGTTCGCGCGGCCTGCTCAACGGCCTGGCCTCGGGCACCAACTGGGTGTTCCGCGACGAGAGCGCGCACATGGAGTTCGCCTTCGAGTGCGTCGACGTGATCCGCGAGGAAGAGCCGGATCTGTTCGACGATGCGATGAAGCAGCAGGTGTATGACATGCTGGCCGAGGCGATCGAATGCGAAGTGCAGTTCGCCGAGGACGTGCTGTCCGGCGGCGTGGCCGGCATTTCCACCCGCGACATGCGCCAGTACCTGCAGCATTGCGCCGACAACCATTTCCACCGCCTGGGCATGGAGCGCAAGTACAACGTGCGCAACCCGCTGAGCTTCATGGAGCTGCAGGACGTGCAGGAGCTGACCAACTTCTTCGAACGCCGCTCCTCGGCCTACCAGGTGGGCGTGAAGGGCGAAGTCTCGTTCGACATGTCGTTCTGATTCCAGCGCCACACGCATCCACGAAAACCCCGGCCACGCGCCGGGGTTTTTCGTTTCCGAGCGGCGACGGTAGAGCCACCCCATGGGTGGCGGCCTCGTAATCCAGCACCGCGCGCAGCCACCCATGGGGTGGCTCTACCCGGA